>CADEEN010000095.1 GCA_902826345.1 uncultured Burkholderiales bacterium
GCGAACAGGCGCGCGTGCGGCGCCGTCAGCGGCGCGTCGCCGGCGATGTCGATCAGCGGGGCGAGGAACCACACCAGCACGGCGGCGGCGGCGATGCCGAGCGCGCTGGCGAGGATGCGGCCGTCGGTGCGTTGCAGTGCAGTGTTCATGTCGACGGTTGATCGCGTTGCGTGCCACGCAAGATGGATGAGAAGTGCGGCATGTCCAAGCGACTGCCGCGGAACCGGCTCTGCCGGGCCGCTGGCGGGCCTTGCAGGCCGCGTGGCTGCGAGACGCAGCCACTCTTCGGCCCGTCCAAGCCGACGCAGGTCGGCTTGGAGCCGGCCTCAGCCCCCTCGGGGGGCTCTGTCTCCGGGCGCCGCAAGCGCAGCTCGATCTCGATGCGGCGGTTCTGCGCGCGACCGGCCGGCGTGGCGTTCGGCGCGCGCGGTTCGAACTCGGCGCGGCCCTCGGCGCGCACCGGCGCCACGCGCCGCGCCACCAGGGCGTCGGCCACCGCCTGCGCGCGTGCGCGTGTCAGGTGCCAGCCGGTGGGGAATTGCAGCGAAGCCGGCGGCGCGTCGTCGCCGTGGCCGATGACGGCGACCTCGCCGCCTTGCGCGAGCGCGCCGCGCAGCGCTTGAGCCACGCGGCCGAGCAGAGCGTCGGCGTTGCGCTCCAGGCGTGCGCCGTCGGTGACGAACAGCGCGTCGGCGGGCAGCGTGATCAGCGAGCGCTGGGCGTCGTCGCGCACGTCGATCTGCGCGTCGGACGGCAGCAGCGCCGCCAGCCGCGGACGCGGCGCGGCGGCGCGCTCGCTCTGCAGCGCGCCGGGCAGCGCGGCGACGCGGGCGAACACCGGGCGCGCGCGGGCGTCGAGGCGCGCGCTCGCCGTCAGCCACAGCGCCAGCAGCAGCGCGCCGCCGAGGGCCACCGCAGCCCACAGGGGCAACAGCGCCAGATCGCGATGGCCGCGCGTGGCCAGGCCGCGCCAGCGTGGCGACAAGGTGCGCGCCGCGCCACTGCGCCCGCGGCGCGTGGCCAGCAGCGCGTGCAGTCGCGCGGCCAGCGCGTCGAGCTCGGCCTTGCCTCGTGCCGAGTGGCCCAGGCGGCCGGCGAAGCCCAGGCCGATGCAGACGTGAAAGAGCTCGAGCAGCGGCGCCTGCGCCGCGGCGTCGGCGAGCAGCGTGGTCTGCAGCAGGTCGATCGGGTCTGCAGCCTGCGCCGATGCCAGCGCATGCGCGGCCCACGTGCCCTGCGTGCTTTGTGTGGCTTGTGCGCCCCACGGCGACGCGGCGATGACCTCGTCGACGAAGTGGCACAACAAGCTGCGCGCGACGGCGATGTGCGAAGGCGATGCGCCGCCGGCCGCTGCCTCGGCTTCGAACGCTGCCAGCTGCTGCCGCAGTTGCGCGCGCAGCGCGGCGGGGTCGGCCAGGCTCTTGGTGTTGCGCAAGCGCGGCAGCACGCCGAGCAACGGATCGGCAGCGCGCAGCAGCGTCGTGCCGGTGGTTGCAGTCACGGCGCGCGGTGGTGACGCGCGGGCGGGCATGGGCAATGGCGTCGGCTCGGTCGCCGGCGCAGCGGTCGGCGCCGCAGGCGCAGAGCTTGGTGCGGGGTGCATCACCGCGCGCCGGCCGCAGGTGCGGGCAAAGGCGTCGCGATCCTGCTGGCCCTCGATCGACGGCAGCAGCGCGGCGATCAGCGCCTCGATGGTTGCGTGCTGTTGCGCGGCGCGGCGCACCAGCGTGGCTGCGAGCGGGCCGACGAAGCGTGCCAGTTCGCGCTCGATGCCGGCCAGCACGGCGGGCGGCCAGCCGTTGGGCGCAGGCGGCGCGGGGGCGGCGATGCGGATCGTCTCGGGGCCGGCGGATTGCATACCTCGCATCATGCGAAGCACGGCCGCGCGCGATATCCCCCAAAAGGCGGAAGTGGGGCCGCATGCGACGCCGCGGCCTGCGATTCGCGGGAGGAACTCCCTAACTTGTCGCCGTCGCCGGCGCCGGCGCTGTTGTTCTCACGGCCGCCGCGCCACCCAAACGCCGTCGATCAGCTTCTCATTCGGCCCGAACTGCGCCTTGTAGGCCATCTTCGGGCTCTGCTCGATCCAGTAGCCGAGGTAAACATGCGGCAGTTGCAGCACGCGCGTCTGCTCGATCTGCCAGAGCACACTGAAGGTGCCGTAGCTGGCGCCGGCGTCGGGCTCGTAGAAGGTGTACACGGCCGAGAGGCCGTCTTCGAGCACGTCGAGGATGCTGACGATCTTCAGCGCGCCGAGTGACTCGCCGTCACGCGCCGGCTCGCGGAACTCGACCAGGCGCGAGTTGACGCGGCTTTGCAGAAGGAACTGCGTGTACTGATCAACGCTGTCGTGATCCATGCCGCCGCCGGCGTGGCGGCCACTCTGGTAGCGCAGGTAGAGCTGGTAATGCGCTGGCAGGAAGCCCAGGCGCAGCACGCGCGCCTGCAGATGCTGGTGCGCCTTCCAGGCGCGTCGCTGGCTGCGCGTGGCGCTGAACGTGGCCACCGGCACGCGCAGCGGCACGCAGGCGCGGCAGCCGTCGCAGTGCGGGCGGTAGGTGAACATGCCGCTGCGGCGAAAGCCCGCGCTGACGAGGCCCGAATAGGCGTCGGCGTTGATCAGGTGGCTCGGCGTGGCGACCTGCGAGCGCGCCATGCGGCCGGGCAGGTAGCTGCACGGGTAGGGCGCGGTTGCATAGAACTGCAACGACGCGAGCGGAAGTTCCTTGAGCGCGGTCACGTGTTCGACAGATGGGACCAGTGCGATGAATCATAGGTCCAAGCCGCCGGCGGCGGTTGGTCGAGCGTGCGTGCGAGATGGTTTTCGAAGTCGGCGCGCGGCAGCTCGCGCGCGCCGAAGCTCGCCAGGTGCGCGGTGGCCTGCTGGCAGTCGATGAGTTCGATGCGCTGGGCGCGGCAGAAGGCGACGAGCGCGCACAGCGCGATCTTCGACGCATCGGTGGCGTGGGCGAACATCGACTCGCCGAAGAACATGCGGCCGATGCCGACGCCGTAGAGGCCGCCGACGAGCTTGCCGCAGGCCCAGGTTTCGACGCTGTGCGCCACGCCGGCGCGGTGCCACAGGGTGTAGGTGCGGCGCAGCGCCGGCACAATCCAGGTGCCGTGCTGGCCGTTGCGCGGCGTGGCGGCGCAGTGCGCGATGACCTGCTCGAACGCGCTGTCGAAGCGGATCTCGCTGCCCGGCGCAGCCAGAAAAGCGCGCAGTGATTTTCTGAGCGAACGGTGCAGCTTGAACTCCGCCACCGGCAGCACCATGCGCGGATCGGGTGACCACCACAGCACCGGTTGGCCCGGGCTGTACCAGGGGAAGATGCCGCGGCGGTACGCAGCGTCGAGCCGCCGGATCGTCAGCGCGCCGCCGGCGGCGAGCAGGCCGGGAGCGTCGCTGTCTGGGCCGAGGGCGCGGGCGGTGGGCGGGAAGGGCGTGGCGTCGTCGTCGCCGAGCCAGGGGAGCACGACGAGATCAGATCAAGCCACGCGGCCGAACCACCAGACCGACAGACCCGCTGCGAGCAGCGTCAGCAGCGCACCGAGGCCGGCGAACAGCGCGCTGATCTCGGTCTCCTTCTTCTGCGCCGACAGCCGCGTGCCGAGCGACTGATAGACCTTCTTCAAATCGAGCGCGTTGCCGGCGTAGAAGTACTCGGCGCGCGTCGCGCTCGCCACTTGCTTCAATGTTTCTTCGTCCAGGCGCACGCGCATGCTCCAGCCTTCGAAGCCGATGGTGTCGCCTTCCTTCGTGCCGACGCCGACGGTGTAGACCTTGACGCCGCGGTCGGCGGCCATCTTGGCGGCGTCCATCGAGTCGGGGCCGGTGGTGCGCTGGCCGTCGGTGAGCAGGATGATCGCGGCCGAGGCGTAGCTGCCGGGCTCGACAGGGGTGAACTCCTTCTCCGGCTTGCTGTTGTCGCCGAGCGCCTTGGGCATCACCTTCGCGCCGGTGACCTGCGACAGATCGATGCCGGCGTCGGGAAAGATCGCTGCAAGGCTCAAGATCAAACCGCTGCCGATGGCCGTCGCGCGCTGCAACTGGAAGCGGTCGATGGCCGCCGACACGTCTTCGCGCGACAACGTCGGCGGCTGCACGATGGCCGCCGTGCCGGCGAACGAGACCACGCCCACGCGCACCGAGCGCGGCAGCTCGGCGATGAAGGCCTTGGCCGCGTTCTGCGAGGCGACGAGGCGGTTCGGCTCGACGTCCGTTGCGCGCATCGAGCCCGAGACGTCCATCGCCAGGATCACTGTCTGCTCGACCAGCGGCAGCGTCAGCACGGCGGTGGGCCGCGCGCCGGCGACGATCAGCGAGGCCAGCGCGAAGAGCAGCAACAGCGGCGGCACGTGACGGCGCCACAAGCGCTGGTTGCCCATCGCCTCCTTGACGACGGCCAGGCTCGACCAGGCCACCGCCGTCTTCTTGCGCCGCTTCATCAGCCACTGGTACAGGAGCACCAGCAGCGGCAGCAACAACAGCAGCCACAACGCTTCTTGCCACAGAAAGTTCATGCCTGACTCCTGGCCCGATTGTGCAGCGGCATCGCGCCGGCCGCCAGCCGGCTGCGCTGGCGGCGGGCATCGACGAAGGAGAGGATCGAGTCGCCGAGGTCTGCGTCGGTCGGCAGCTCGAGCGTGTCCACGCCGGCGCGGGCCAGCGAGTTGCGCAGCTCCTGCTCGCGGCGCTCGGCGGCGGCTTCGAAGCGCTGGCGGAAGCCGCGTGCGCCGGTGTCGACGAAAATCTGCTCGCCGGTTTCGGCGTCCTGCATCAGCACCATGCCGAGCTCGGGCAGCTGCATCTCGAGCGGATCGTACAGGCGCACGGCCACCACGTCGTGCTTTTGCGCCAGGCGCGCCATCGACGCTTCCCAGCCCGACTCGCTGATGAAATCGGAGACGATGAAAACGGCCGAGCGGCGCTTGATCGACGGCCGCGCGCGCTCGATCAGGTCGGCCAGCCGCGTCGTTCCGGTGGCCGCAGACGACGGCCGTGCGCGCATGCGCTGCATCAGGTGCAGCACGTGCATGCGCCCGCTCTTGGCCGGCAGCACGGTATCGAGCGACGAGCCGTACAACACCGCGCCGGCGCGGTTGCCGTGGCGCAGCACGAGCGAGGCCATCACGGCGACGAAGGCTTCGCTGACTTCGCGCTTGCGGCGCTGCGAGCCGAAGTCGATCGAGGGCGACAGGTCGAGCAGGAACCAGGCGGTGAGGTCACGGTCTTCGATGAACTGGCGCACGTGCGGCACGTTCAGTCGCGCGGTGACGTTCCAGTCGATGTGGCGCACGTCGTCGTGGAACTGGTACTCGCGCAGGTCGGCCAGATCGACGCCGTGGCCGCGCAACAGCGTGCGGTAGTCGCCCTGCAACGCGCCGTCGAGGCGCTTCAACACCTTCCACTCCAGCTTTTGCAGGAGCGCTTGCGGTGTGGGCGGCGCCGTCTCAGCCATTGGCAGCGCGCAAGGGTTTGGCGGGCGCAGGCACGGCCTTGACGATGCGCTCGATGAAGCTGTCGGCGGTGATGCCGTCGGCCATGGCCTCGTAGGTCAGCGTGATGCGATGGCGCAGCACGTCGGGCACGAGGTCGATCACGTCTTCCGGCAGCGCGTAGTTGCGCCCGCGCAGGAAGGCCAGCGCCCGTGCGCCTTCGATCAGCCAGATGGTGGCGCGCGGTGACGCGCCGAAGGCCACGTACTTGGCCAGATCGACCTGCCCCACTTTGCCCGGCTCGCGCGTGGCCGCCACCAGCTTGACGGCGTAGGTGATCAGCGACGGATCGACATAGGCTGCGCGGCACTCCTTCTGGAGCTGCGCCAATTGATCGGTGGTGATCACCGCGCCGATGTCGATGTTCGGCCCGATGACGCGCTCGACGATGACGAACTCTTCGTCTTCGCTCGGGTAGCCGACGAGCACCTTCATCATGAAACGATCGACCTGCGCTTCGGGCAACGGGTAGGTGCCTTCGGTTTCGATCGGGTTCTGCGTCGCCATGACGAGGAAGGGCTCGGGCACGCGGTGCGTCTCGCCGGCGATCGTCACCTGGCGCTCCTGCATCACTTCGAGCAGCGCACTCTGCACCTTGGCCGGCGCACGGTTGATCTCGTCGGCGAGCAACAGGTTGGTGAACACCGGCCCCAGCGTGGTGCTGAACTCGCCGCTCTTCTGGTTGAAGATGCGCGTGCCGATCAGGTCGGCCGGCACCAGATCGGGCGTGAACTGGATGCGCTTGAACTGGCCGGAGAACGAGCGCGCCAGCGTCTTCACCGTCAGCGTCTTGGCCAGGCCGGGCACGCCTTCGACGAGCAGGTGGCCCTGGGCGAGCATGGCGACGAGCACGCGCTCCAGAAACTTGTCCTGGCCGACGACGATGCGCTTGACCTCATAGAGCAATTGCTCCATCAGCGTGCCGCGTTCTTCGGCGTTCAGACGATCAGACATTCATCGCTCCTGTTCTAGAAAGGCGGCATGCCGGCGGCTTGCGCTGCGTTCTCGATCGGCACCGCAAAACCGATGCCGACGAAGAAGCGCTCGGCCGTCGGGTTGTAGATCGCGGTGACGATGCCGACGACTTCGCCGTCGTCAGTCACCAAAGGCCCGCCGGAGTTCCCCGGATTGGCCGCGGCGTCGAACTGGATGAGGTTGGTCAGGATGCGCTTGCCCTCCGGCGAGCGGAACTCGCGCTTCAAGCCGGAGACGACGCCGTGCGACACCGACGGGCCGATGCCGAACGGGAAGCCGACAGCGGTGACGCGGTCGCCTGGCTGCAGGTCGCCGGTGCTGCGCATGGTCGCTGCGATCAGGTCGTCCGGAATCTTGCGCGCCTTGAGCACCGCCAGATCGTTCTCGGGTTGCAGGCCGACGATGTCGGCATCGGTTTCCAGACCATCGGCAAACACCACCTTGACCCGCCGCGAGCCTTGCACAACGTGCAGGTTGGTCAGGATGGTGCCGTTGTCGACGATGACGACGCCGCTGCCGACACCGCGCTCGTCCGGCTCCTCGTACTCAGGGCCCATGAAGTTGCGCGCCTTGGCGTCGGGCTTGCCCTCCCCGGGTTTGGTTTCGGCGCGCGAGTGGCCGACCACACGCACCACCGAGCCACGCACCGTCGCATAGGCCTTGGCCGCCGGCGCAGGCAGCGGCGACTTGGAGAGCGTGTGCAGGACGGCGCGGTCGATGTCCTTCTGCGTCAGCGGCTTGGGCAGCTTCGGCCCGAACTGCCACAACGCAGCCAGGGCCATCAGCAGCACCAGCGTGGCCAGCGACGCTTGGCGCCAGCGCCGTCGACGCGGCACAGCCTGCGTCGGCGCTGCAGCGGCCGAGGCCGCCTCTGAAACCGGGGCGGCAGCGTCGTCCGGCGGCGCTGCGACGGGCCGTCGAGGGGCGCTGTAGAGGGGGGGTCGCTTCATGCGGGGGATCCTGCGGCGTGCAGGGAGTCCTGCCACGCAGAGTGCACGGTAGCACGCCATGGATGACCCTGCATGACGACAATCCACGGCGATGTGGATCGACAGCCATTGCCACCTCGACGCCGCCGAGTTCGATGTCGATCGGGATGCCGTGATCGCGCGGGCGCGCGCCGCGGGTGTGGCGATGCAGGTCATCCCGGCCGTGGACGTGGCTTCGTTCGAGCGCGTGCGCCGGCTCGCTCACGAAGCGCAACTCGGTTATGCGCTGGGCATCCATCCGCTGTGCGTCGATCGCGCCGCCGACGAGGATCTCGACCGCCTCGCCGGGGCCTTGCAAGCCTGCAAGGACGACCCGCGTCTGGTGGCTGTCGGCGAGATCGGGCTCGATCACTTCGTGCCGGGTTTGAACCGCGAGCGCCAGGAGCGCTTCTACGCCGCGCAGTTGAAGCTGGCGCGCGCGCACGGCTTGCCGGTGATCCTGCACGTGCGGCGCTCGGCCGACGCTTTGCTCAAGCAGCTGCGCCGCATCGAGGTGCCCGGCGGCATCGCGCATGCTTTCAACGGCAGTGATGTGCAAGCCGCGCAGTTCGCCGATCGTGGTTTCAAGCTCGGCTTCGGCGGCGCCATGACCTTCGAGCGCGCCTTGCAGATTCGCCAGCTTGCTGCCAGCGTGCCCGACACGGTGCCGGTGCTCGAAACCGATGCGCCCGACATCCCGCCGCAGTGGCTCTACGTCAAAGCCGCGGATCGCGCTGCGCAGGCCCCAGCGCGCAACGAACCGTCACAGTTGCCACGCATTGCGAGCACGCTGGCCGAGTTGCGCGGCTGGACGCTCGAGGAGACGGCGCTGCGCACCTGCGCCAACGTGCGCGCGGCGCTGCCGCGGCTGGCCGCTTTGACGTGACCGCCGCGCTCGAAGGCCTGGCCCCCATTGCGCGCCGCGATGCCCGCCTGCTCGTGCTCGGCAGCTTCCCCGGCGTGGCGTCGTTGCAATCGCAGCAGTACTACGCCCATGCGCGCAACCTGTTCTGGCCGATTCTGTCGGCGCTGTGGGGCGTCGATCTGCCGGCGCTGCCGTACGCGCAACGCATCGCGCAGGCGCAACGCCACGGCCTGGCGATCTGGGATGTTTACGCCGCCTGCCGCCGCGACGGCAGCCTCGACAGTGCGATCGAAGATGCGCAGCCTAACGACCTGGCGAGCCTGGCGGCACGTTTGCCGAAACTCGTCGCCATCGCCCACAACGGCGGTGAGTCGGCGCGTTCGATGAACGTCACGCGCGCGCTCGGGCTGCCGGTGTACCGGCTGCCCTCCACCAGCCCGGCGAATGCGAGCTGGTCGTTCGAGCGCAAGCTGGCGGCGTGGCGCGAGGTGTTCGCGCAGGCGGGACTGGTCGAGCCACTTCAGGCGTAGCGGTTGCGCAGCGCGGCGTCCGGTGTCGCGTACTCGACGAACTCGAGCTGGAAGTCGTCGCCGAGCATGAAGTAGACACGTCGCCGGTGCGCGCTTTCGCCGCCCCAATGGTCGAGCTCAAAACCGGCGGCGGCGAGGCGATCGACCACCGCCTGAACCGATGCCACGACGATGCCTACATGCTTGATCCCCGTGCCACTGCCGCGCCAATCCATGCCCGGGCCGGTGCCGCCGCTCTGCAACGCGATGTAGTGCGCATCGCTGCTGACGTGGACCCAGCGCATCGGCTTGCCGAACCAGTCCATCGTGCCGCCGCCACGCACGCGCCACTCGGGCAGCGCGGTAGTCAGGTAGCGCACGGCGAGGTCGACGTCCTGCACGGTGGCATTGACGTGCTCGACATAAGCGGGGTGGACCGAGTCGGTCATGGTGATCTCGTGAAGTGATGAGGTGGCGAACGATAAAACCTCAACTAAACTTGAGGTCAAGCGATTCTTGTGAGGCTTCTGCATGGCGGCATCGACGATCGATGGGGCGCTGACGGTCGGCCAGGTGGCGCGGCGCAGTGGCGTGGCGGTGTCGGCCTTGCGTTTCTATGAGGACCGGGGCCTGATCCGCAGCCGACGCTCCGCCGGCAACCAGCGCCGTTACGGCCGAGACGTGCTGCGGCGCGTGGCCGTGATCCGCACGGCGCAGCGCGTCGGCATTTCGCTGGAGCTGATTGCGGCTGCGCTCGCGTCGCTGCCTCGAGACAAGGCGCCGACGCGCGCCGACTGGTCGCGTTTGTCGCGCCTGTGGCGCGACGGTCTGGACCAGCGCATCGCGCAGTTGCAGAAGCTTCGCGACACGCTCGATGACTGCATCGGCTGCGGCTGCCTGTCGCTCCAGCGCTGCGCTTTGCGAAATCCGGGCGATGCACTGGGGCGCTCGGGGTCGGGGGCGCATCGCTTGCAGATCAAGGCCAAGGCATGAGCGGTTATCGTCGCGGCATGCGATCCGAGGTCTCCGAACTCCCCTTCGCCACCATCTCCGAGCACGACGGCGTGCGTTTCCTGCACCTCGACACGCCGTGGGTGCAGGGCGCGATGCTGATCCGCGAGCCGCGGGTGATCGTGCTCGAGTACGTGCAGCGGATGATGGCCTGGATGCTGTGGCGGCCGAGCACCGATGTGGCCGCGGGCCACGCGGTGCAGCTCGGCCTCGGTGCGGCGTCGATCACGCGCTTTTGCCATTCGGTGCTGCGCATGCCGCAGGTGACGGCGGTGGAGTTGAATCGCGCGGTGATCTCCGCGTGTCATCACGGCTTCAAGCTGCCGCCCGATGACGAGCGGTTGTCGGTGCTCGAAGCCGATGCAGGTGATTGGGTTGCCGAGCCTGCCCATCACGCCACGGCCCAGGTGCTGTGCGTCGATCTCTACGACCACGACGCCGCGGCGCCGGTGCTCGACAGCGACGTCTTTTACGCGCAGTGCCGCGATGTGCTCAGCGCCGGCGGCGTGATGAGCGTCAACCTCTTCGGCCGCGCGTCGAGCTTTGCGGCCAGCGCGGCGCGCATCGCCGCCGTGTTCGGCCGCGACCAGGTATGGAGCCTGACGCCGACGCGCGAGGGCAACACGGTGGTCATCGCGGCGCGCGGCGTGGAAGTGCCCAGCCGTGAGGAACTGCTCGCCCGCGCCGCCGTCATCGAGCGCTCGTACGGCTTGCCGGCCCGCAAGTGGCTGAAGATGGTGCGACCGTACAAATGAAACGACCCCTTGCTCACTTCGTTCGCGTCCCTCTAGGGGAGCGTCAGTGGCTTCGGGCGGCCGGGCGCCACTGACATGAAAAAAGCATTCCCCCAAGGCCGGCTCGACTGGCGTTTCCTGCTCAACGGCCTCCACGAAGACGGCCTCATCAGCGGTGCCGACGCCAACCGCGTGCGCGCGCGCTTCGGTGCCGGCGATTCGAGCCAGCACCCGCTGCTGCGTTTGGGCAACGCGAGCCTCGTCGATGCGCGCAGCGGACGCGCGCTCGATTCCGAAGCGCTGACCGAATGGCTGGCGGCGCACATCGGCCTGCCGTACCTGCGCATCGACCCGCTGAAGGTCGATGTCGGCCGTGTTGCGGATGTGATGTCCGTGGCGTATGCCGAATCGAAGCGTGCGCTGCCGGTGTCTGTCGCGCTGACCGAGGTCACGGTCGCCACCTGCGAGCCGCTCGACAGCGCCTGGGTCAAGGAGATCGAGGGCCACACGAAGAAGCGGCTGCGTCTGGTCGTCGCGCACCCGACCGAAATCGCGAAGTACACGACCGAGTTCTTCACGCTCGCGCGCTCGATCAAGAACGCCGTCAAGTCCGGCGAGACCAATGCGCTGGCGAGCTTCGAGCAACTGGTCGAACTCGGCAAGAACAACAAGACGCTCGACGCCAACGACCAGGGCGTCGTGCAGGTGGTCGATTGGCTGTGGCAGTACGCCTTCGACCAGCGCGCCAGCGACATCCACCTGGAGCCGCGGCGCGAGATGGGCGCGATCCGCTTTCGCATCGACGGCGTGCTGCACACGGTTTATCAAGCGCCGATCACGGTGATGAACGCGATGACGGCGCGCATCAAGCTGCTCGGCCGCATGGATGTGGTCGAGCGCCGCCGGCCGCAGGACGGGCGCATCAAGACCATCCGCCCGGAGATGAGCGGGCAGGCCGGCGGCGAAGTGGAGATGCGCCTGGCGACGCTGCCCACCGCCTTCGGAGAAAAGCTGGTGATGCGCATCTTCGATCCGCAGACCGTCGGCAAGGGCGTCGATGCGCTCGGCTTCTCGCCCGCGGATGCGCAGCGCTGGAGCACGCTGGTGAATCGTCCGCACGGCATCGTGCTCGTCACCGGCCCCACCGGCAGCGGCAAGACGACGACGCTCTACGCCACGCTGAAGCAACTCGCCACCGACGAGGTCAACGTCTGCACCGTCGAAGACCCGATCGAGATGATCGAGCCGGCGCTGAATCAGACGCAGGTGCAGCCCGCGCTCGACCTCGACTTCGCTGCCGGCGTGCGCGCGTTGATGCGGCAGGACCCGGACATCATCATGGTCGGCGAGATCCGCGACTTGGAGACCGCCGAGATGGCGATCCAGGCCGCGCTGACGGGCCACCTCGTCTTCAGCACGCTGCACACCAACGACAGCGCCAGCGCGATCACGCGCCTGGTCGATC
>CADEEN010000096.1 GCA_902826345.1 uncultured Burkholderiales bacterium
CGGCTTGCGTTGCAGCAGCGGCTCGATGTTGAGCACCTTCGCCGCCCGGGCCACCTTGGCGTCGATCTCGGCCACCGGCCGCCCCGACAGGCGCAGCGCGAACGACATGTTCTGCGCCACGTTCATATGCGGATACAGCGCGTAGTTCTGGAACACCATCGCGATGTCGCGCGCCATCGGGTGCGCGTTCGTCACGTCGCGGCCACCGATGAAGATCCGGCCCCCGGTCACCTCTTCCAGCCCCGCGATCATGCGCAGCAGCGTGCTCTTGCCGCAGCCCGACTCGCCGAGCAGGACGAGGAACTCGCCCTCCTCCACCGCAAGGTCGAGTTGCTGCACGACGGTGACGTCGCCGAAGCGCTTGACGACGCCTTTGAGTTCGAGTCCGCTCATGTCTTCCTGCCGCCGGCGGGCCGGCGCACGCCCCAGCCGGTGGGCCGAACGCGGTTGCCGGGGTGCCGTGGGTCCGGGCCCCAGATGGCCTGGTAGGTGTCGACGCAGCGGCCGGCGCGCTGCCAATGCACGAACATCGCGGCGAGCGCGCACCACCACGCGCCCAGCAGCAGCGCCATCCAGCGTGGCGCATCGGCCAGCACCAGGCCCGAGGCGATGACGGCGATGGCGATCAGCAGCGCCAACCAGCCCAGGCTCTTGTGCAGGCGTTCGAAGGCGCGGCGCCACGGCGTCATGTCGTAGTGGTCACCATGCGCTTGCGCGTCGGTGGGACCACCCTTGCTGCCGCGCGCCAGGCCGCCGGCGATCTGCGCCGCGCCGAGCACGCACACGCACCATCCTGCCCACGCATGCCATTGCGCCAAGGGGGTGGCCGCACCCGCATGCCCCCACACCCACCACAAGCCGGGCAGCATCACGAGCACACCGCTCCACTGCAGCACGCGGTGCGCATGCCACCACGCCTTGTGGTCGAGCACGCGCGGCCAGTCTTGCCGCGGCAGCACCTTGAAAAAGCGCGCTGCGAACACCCCCAGCGGCAGCAGCACCCCCCAAGCCAGCACCATGCAGCGCGCATGCCACGCTGCCCAGGGCGCGATGGCGGCGTGCGCGATCGTGCCGGACAGCGGCGCGGCGAGCCAGTCGCCGATCACGCGGTCGCTCCGCGCGTGTTGAGAGCGATGCGATACAGCGACGTGCTGGCGCAGATGAAAAGCTCGTTGCCCTCGTCGCCGCCGAAAACCAGGTTGCCCACCTTCTCCGGCACCGCGATGCGGCCGATGCGCGTGCCGTCCGGGTGATAGACCTGCACGCTGTCTGCGCTGCTCGTGTAGACGAAGCCCTGCCCATCGACGCGCAAGCCGTCGGCCAGGCCGGGCTCGACGACGGCGAAGACGCGCGGGTTCGTCAATTGCTGGCCGCCAACGACGTCGAAGGCGACGATGTGATGGTGGCCGCTGCCGTCGCTGCGCGTGGCGGCCGAGGTGTCGCTGACGTAGAGCACGCTCTCGTCCGGCGAAAACGCCAGCCCGTTCGGCTCTTCGACAAACGCGCTGACGATGTGTAGGGCCTGCTTCGCCGGATCGAAGCGGAAGACGTGGTTGGCGCCGAGTTCGCTCTCGGCTTGGTGGCCTTCGCGGTTGCTGAGAATGCCGTAGGGCGGGTCGGTGAACCAGATGCTGCCGTCGCCCTTGACCACCACGTCATTGGGCGAATTCAAGCGCCGGCCCTGGTAGTGGCTGACGAGCACTTCGTCTTCGCCGATGGGCTGCATGCCCGGACCGAATCTCGTGCGCAGAATGGCGCGCAAGCCATGCGAGCAATGCAAGAGCGCGCCGTCGGCCTCGCGCACATGACCATTGGTGAACTCAACCCCGTCGCGCCACACCGTCATGCCGCTGTCGGCGCTCCAGCGCAGCATGCGGTTGTTCGGGATGTCGCTCCACAACAGCGAGCGGTCTTCGTGCATCCAGACGGGTCCTTCGCTCCAGACCGCACCACTGCACAGGCGCTGCAATGCGCCGGCACCGTGAGCGACGGCGGCGAAGCGAGGGTCGAAGATGCGGATGGACATGCCGCCTTCAGTCTGGCAGCATCAAAGTTACCGGTAACTAGGCTTTTCCCCAGGGCCTGGGTTGCTTTGGAGGACGTGTTTCGTTATCGGTATCTATCGTTCTGACCATGCCTTCGACGCCCAAAAGCAACCCCTCCGCCCCGCCTGGCCGCGCGGTGACGATGGCCGACGTGGCTGCGCGCGTCGGCGTGTCGAAGATGACGGTCTCTCGCGCGCTCGCCCGCAGCGCCGCCGGCAGCACCAGCGACCGCGTGACGTCCGAAGCGCTGCGCCTGCGCATCTTGAAAGCCTGCAACGAGATGGGCTACGTCATCGACCAGACGGCGCGCACCTTCTCCAGCAAGCGCTCGGGTTTTGTCGCCGCGCTGATCCCGGCGCTGAACAACTCCAACTTCTCCGACACCGCCCATGGCCTCACCGCCGCCGTCGAAGCCAGCGGCCTGCAGGTGCTGCTCGGCTACACCGATTACGACATCGCCACCGAAGAGCGCTTGCTCAGGGCGATGCTGGCGCGCCGCCCCGAAGGCGTGATCGTCACCGGCGGCAGCCACACGCCGACGGCGCGCAAGATGCTCGAAACCGCGGGCGTGCCGGTGGTCGAAACCTGGGATCTGCTGGCCGAGCCGATCGAGCACAGCGTCGGCTTCTCCAACGCCGAAGCCACCGCTTCATTGGTGCGGCAACTGCATGGCCAAGGCTATCGTCGCATGGCGTTCATGTGCGGCGAGGCGGGGCGCGATGCGAGGGGCGCCGAGCGCCGGCGCGGTTTCGAAGAGGCGATGCGCGAGCTGAAGCTGCGCGGCGGCCGTGTCGTCACCGTCGGCCAGGCGCCGGTTTCGATGGCGCATGGCGCGCAAGCCGCGGCGCAGATCGTCGAGCAGTGGCCTGAGGTGCAGGCCCTGGTCTGCGTTTCGGACCACGCCGCATTCGGCGCCCTGATGGAATGCCAGCGCCGCGGCTGGGCGGTGCCGCAGCGGCTGGCGATCGCCGGCTTCGGCGGCTTCGAAGTGGCTACCGCGTGCCACCCGCGCCTGACCACCGTGGCGGTGGATTGCGTCGGCATCGGCCGCGCCGCCGGCGAGTTGCTGCTGCGCGCGATCGACGCCGCGCGCAGCGGCCAGCGGCTGCCGGCGGAGACGGTGATGGTGCCGTTCCGGATCGAGTTGCACGAGAGCACGTGAGTGGCGGGCGCCAGAAAGAACGCCCGCGCAAGGCGGGCGTTCATGTTCTGGCGGAGTCGGAGGGATTCGAACCCTCGATGCAGGTTTTGCCCACATACTCCCTTAGCAGGGGAGCACCTTCGGCCACTCGGTCACGACTCCGAAAAGTGCGCGGATTCTAGTCCACCGCCATCACACCCGGGCCGGCTCGCCGTCGAGTTCGAAGGCGCGGTGTAGCGCCCGCACCGCCAGCTCCATGTACTTCTCGTCGATGACGACGCTGGTCTTGATCTCGGAGGTCGAGATCATCTGGATGTTGATGCCCTCTTCGGAGAGGATGCGGAACATCGTCGCCGCCACGCCGACGTGGCTCTTCATGCCGATGCCGACGATCGAAACCTTGCAGATGCGCGCATCGCCAGTGACTTCGCGCGCGCCGGTGGCCGGCGCAATCTGCGTCTTCAACAGGTCGAGCGTGCGCTGGTAGTCGTTGCGGTGCACGGTGAACGAGAAGTCGGTCTTGCCGTCGTGCGAGACGTTCTGGATGATCACGTCGACGTCGATGTTGGCCTCGGCCACGGGGCCGAGGATGCGAAACGCGACACCCGGCTTGTCGGGCACGCCGAGGATGGTGACCTTGGCTTCGTCGCGGTTGAAGGCGATGCCCGATACGACGGCTTGTTCCATGTTGGCTTCTTCCTCGAAAGTGATCAGCGTGCCCGAGCGCGCTTCTTCGTCGATGTCGATGTCCCAGTCGGTGAAGCTCGACAGCACGCGCAACTTGACGCGGTACTTGCCGGCGAATTCCACCGAACGGATCTGCAGCACCTTGCTGCCCAGGCTCGCCATCTCGAGCATTTCCTCGAAGCTGATGGTGGCCAGCCGCCGCGCTTCGGGCACGACGCGCGGATCGGTCGTGTAGACGCCATCGACGTCGGTGTAGATCAGGCACTCGGCAGCCTTCATCGCCGCGGCCACTGCAACGGCCGAAGTGTCGCTGCCGCCGCGGCCGAGGGTCGTGATGTTGCCGCTGTCGTCCACACCCTGAAAGCCGGTGATGACCACCACCTTGCCGGCATCGAGATCGGCGCGCACACGCACGTCGTCGATCTGCTGGATGCGCGCCTTGGTGAACGACGAATCGGTGGCGATCGGCAACTGCCAGCCGGCGTAGCTCACCGCCTGCAGGCCTTCGGCTTGCAGCGCGATCGACAGCAAGCCGACCGAGACCTGCTCGCCCGTGGCGGCAATCGCATCCAACTCGCGCATCACCGACGGCGTGATCTGCGCCGGCTGCAGCTCCTTGGCCAGCCCGAGCAGACGGTTGGTCTCGCCGCTCATCGCCGACGGCACGACGATCATCTGGTGCCCTGCCCGCGCCCACTTGGCGACGCGCTTGGCGACGTTGCGGATGCGCTCGGTCGAGCCCATCGACGTGCCGCCGTACTTGTGAACGATCAATGCCATGGTTCGTGTTCTGTGTGAGCCGTCGATTTTATGGGGTCGTTTCCCACGACAGGCGGACACGCGGCTGGCCCGCGGCGGCGAGCGCGCGTGCATCGGCGCCGAGGCCGGGCGCGAACAGCAGTTGGCCATCGGCGGCGACGAGCAGCGGCGCGTCGCGCGACCATGCCGGCACGCCGGCGGCCTGGTACTGCTTCTTCAAACTGCGCGGCGGTGTGTCCGGGGCACGCTGGAATCGTTGCGTCGCTTCGCGGGCAAGCCATGTCGCGTCGCGCAGCAGCGCCAGCGGCATGCCGCCGTTGCGCGTGCGGCTGACGCGCAGCGATGCCGCGAAGCCCGGCACCGCATGCGTGCCGACCCGATCGACGGCGGCGGCGCAAGGCCACGGCGCGGGCACTGGCGCGCTCGGCAGATGCATCGTCACGCGGCCGCGGTAGCGCCGCAACTCGCCGCCGTCGAGTTGCCAACGCGCCGGCTGCTGGCCGGGCAGCTCGCTCAGCAGGCGATCGAGCAGCGCGTCGCTGACGCCATGTGCCGCATGCGGCGCCAGCCACGCGCGCAGGCACTCGCGCCGGCGAACTTCGGACAAGCCCTGCCAGCGCTGCTGCACCAGCACGTTGTCATCGCATGCGGCCGCCACGTCGGCGCGCGCCACCTCGTCGATCAACGTGCGCGCCCGCGCGGCCTGCGCGGCCGCGGCGGACAAAGCGGCATCGGCGTCGGCAAACGCCGCGCGCAACGCGGGCATCACCGTCAAGCGCAAGCGGTTGCGCGCGAAGCGCGGATCGGCATTGCTCGCATCGTCGACAAAACGGATACGGTGCGCGCGCACGTAGGCCTCGATGGCTTCGCGCGGCTGTTCGAGCCAGGGCCGCACCCAGGTGATGCCGTCGCGCTCTGCGCTCGCCGGCATCGACGCCAGCCCGGCCGCGCCCGCTCCGCGCAAGGCCTGCAACAGAAAGGTCTCGGCCTGATCGGCACGGTGGTGCGCGAGTGCGATCACATCGCAGCCCGCCTCGCGCGCCATGGCCGCCAGCGCCCGGTAGCGCCCTGCCCGCGCCCAGGCCTCGACGCTCTGGCCGCGCGCCGGCTTGCCCGACAGGCGTTGCATCGCAAACTGCAGCGATATGCCCTTGCCAGACCAACGCTTGCAGGTGCGCTCGACGAAGGCCGCCCATTCGTCGGCCTGCGCCTGCAACCCGTGATGCACATGCAGCGCGATGACGTCAACGGCAGCAGGCTGCGCCGCTCGCGCCAGGCAATGCAGCAGCGCCATCGAATCGCGGCCGCCGCTCGCGGCCACCGCGAAGGCGCTTCGGGTCATGCTTCTTTCGTGTCGGAGAAGCGCCCGTAGGACTGCAGGCGCTCGTAGCGGCGATCCAGCAGCTCCTTGACCTTGAGATCGGTCACTTGCCGCAGCGCGTCGCCGAGCGCACGTTTCAATGCGGCGCTCATCGCCTTCGTGTCACGGTGCGCGCCGCCGACGGGCTCGTTGACGATCTTGTCGACCAGGCCCAGCGCTTTCAGCCGGTGCGCGGTGATGCCCAGCGCCTCCGCCGCTTCGGGCGCGCGCTCGGCAGTCTTCCACAGGATCGACGCGCAACCCTCGGGCGAAATCACCGAGTACACCGAGTACTGCAGCATCAACACCTGGTCGCCCACCGACAACGCCAGCGCGCCGCCAGAGCCGCCCTCGCCGATGATCGTCACGATGATCGGCACCTCGAGCTGCGCCATCTCGAAGATGTTGTGGCCGATGGCCTCGCTCTGCCCGCGCTCTTCGGCGCCGATGCCCGGGTAGGCGCCGGGCGTGTCGACGAAGGTGAACAGCGGCAGCTTGAACTTCTGCGCCACGCGCATCAGGCGCAGCGCCTTGCGGTAGCCTTCAGGCCGGCTCATGCCGAAGTTGCGCGCCGCGCGCTCCTTCGTGTCGCGCCCTTTCTGGTGGCCGATGACCATGCAGGCCTGGCCATTGAAGCGCGCCAGGCCGCCGATGATCGACAGGTCATCGGCGAACGCGCGATCGCCGTGAAGCTCGTGAAAGTCGGTGAACAGCTCGCCGATGTAGTCGAGCGTGTACGGCCGCTGTGGATGGCGCGCGATCTGCGTCACCTGCCACGGCGTCAGCCGGCTGTAGATTTCCTTGGTGAGCTGCTGGCTCTTCTCGTCGAGCCGGCCGATCTCTTCGGAGATGTCGACCGCCGACTCGTTCTGCACGTAGCGCAACTCTTCGATCTTGGCGTCGAGTTCGGCAATTGGTTGTTCGAATTCGAGGAAGTGTCTCTTCGACATGTTCAGTACTCCACGGGGAGTGGATCGAGACTGCGCCAGATATACCACGTGGCGACAGAGCGATACGGCGCCCAGGCATCGCCAACTTCGCGCGCTTCGACGCGCGTCACCGGCTCGCCGCTGAAATAATTGACGCTGATGCCCTTGATCAGCCCCAGGTCATCGACCGGCAGCACGTTGGGGCGCATCAGGTGAAAGATGAGGAACATCTCGGCCGTCCAGCGGCCGATGCCGCGGATGGCGACCAGCTCCTCGATGATGGCCTCGTCGTCCATCTGCTGCCACTGCCGCACATGCACCGTGCCTTCGTTGAAGTGCGTGGCCAGATCACGCAGGTACTCGACCTTGCGCGCCGACAGGCCGGCTCCACGCATCGCGTCGGTCTTCAGCTTGACCACGCTGGCAGGCGCCAACCTGGTCGTGGAGGCGTCGACCAGGTCGGCAAAGCGTCCCCACACCGCCTGCGCGGCATGAACCGAAATCTGCTGGCCGACGATCGAGCGTGCGAGTGTCGTAAAGGCGTCGCCGCGGCTTTGCAGCCGCGCTTCGCCGAACTGCGGAATCAGCTTCTTCATCACGCGGTCGCGGCGGGCGAGGTGCTTGCAGGCGTCGTCCCAATAGTCGGGCGTGACTTCGGCAACGGCCTTGATCATCTTCAAGCCTTGACCCAGGTCGTGCCTTGCGGGCCGTCTTTGAGCTCGATGCCTTGTGCTGCCAGCTCCTTGCGGATGCTGTCGGCCTCGGCGTAGTTCTTCGCCGCCTTGGCCGCGTTGCGGGCGGCGATGGCTGCTTCGATCGCCGTTGCGTCGAGACCGCCCTGCATGTAGGCGCTCGGCACCTGCTGCAGGACGCCGAGCACGCCGCCGAGCGAGCGCAGCAGCGCGGCCGTGTCGGGCGAACGCGTGCGGTTCAATTCGTTGGCGAGTTCGAACAACACCGCCAGCGCGACCGGTGTGTTGAAGTCTTCGTTCATTGTTGCGCGAAAGGCGGCGGCCTGCGGCTGCGACCAATCGAGCGGCGCGTCGGACGGCGTCACGCCTTCCAGCGCCGTGTACAACCGGCGCAACGCCGTGCGCGCGTCTTCCAGGTGCGCATCGCTGAAGTTGAACGGGCTGCGGTAGTGCGTGCGCAGCATGAAAAAGCGCAGCGTCTCGCCGTCGAACTTCGCGAGCACGTCGCGAATGGTGAAGAAGTTGCCCAGCGACTTGGACATCTTTTCGTTGTCGACATTCAGGAATCCGTTGTGCAGCCAGTAGCGCGCGAAGATGCCGCCGCTGGCGCCTTCGCTCTGCGCGATCTCGTTCTCGTGGTGCGGAAAGATCAGGTCCATGCCGCCGCCGTGGATGTCGAACGGCTCGCCGAGCAGCGCCGCGCTCATCGCCGAGCATTCGATATGCCAACCCGGGCGGCCGGGACCATAGGCGCTGGCGTACTTGGCGTCGTCGGGCTCGCTCGGCTTGGCCGACTTCCACATCACGAAGTCGAGCGGATCCTGCTTGCCGTCGAGAACGGCCACGCGCTCTCCGGCGCGCAACTCATCGAGGCTCTTGCCGGAGAGCTTGCCGTAGCCCGGCAGCTTGCGCACCGAGAAGTTCACGTCGCCGTTGCCCGCCTGGTAGGCCAGGCCCTTGCCTTTCAGCGTGTCGATCAGCCCGACCATCTGCGGCACGTACTCGGTGGCGCGCGGCTCGTGCGTCGGTTGCTGGATGCCGACCGCGTCGAGGTCCTGGTGCATCGCCGCGATCATCTCGTCGGTCAGCGCACGGATCGTGATGCCGCGCTCCAACGCGCGCTTGATGATCTTGTCGTCGATGTCGGTGATGTTGCGCACGTAGGTCACGTTGTGGCCCGACGCACGCAGCCAGCGCTGCACCACGTCGAAGGCCATCATCATGCGCAGATGGCCCATGTGGCAGAGGTCGTAGACGGTGATGCCGCAAACGTAGAGGCCGACCTTGCCCGGGCGGATCGGGTGGAACTCCTCCAGGGAACGCGTCAGCGTGTTGTGCAGTCTCAGCGTCATCATTCGAAACAAAGAAAGCGGCCTCGTGGGCGCGAAGCGCTGCGAGGCCGCTCGATAGAATGTTCAAAATCAGTATAGCGGGCGCACCCGGTGGGCCCAGGAGACGCGAACCCATGAAAACCCGCCTTGTCGCAGTGCTCGCTGCTGCTGTGTTCGCTCTGCCCGCGTGGGCGCAACAAAAAGTGAAGATCGCCACCAGCCTCGGCGACATCGTGATCGAACTCGATGCCGCGAAGGCGCCGAAGTCGGCGGACAACTTCATCCAGTACGTCAAGGCCGGCCATTACGACGGCACGATCTTCCACCGCGTGATCGAGGACTTCATGATCCAGGGCGGCGGCATGAAGCCCGACATGAAGGAGAAGCCGGTGCGTGCGCCGATCCCGCTCGAATCGCGCACAGGCCTCGCCAACGTGCGCGGCACGGTGTCGATGGCGCGCACGATGGACCCGAACTCGGCCACCGCGCAGTTCTTCATCAACGTCAAGGACAACCCCTTCCTCGACCAACCGAACTCGCGCGACGGCAACGGCTACGCCGTGTTCGGCAAGGTCGTCTCGGGCATGGACGTGGTCGACAAGATCCGCGCCGTGCCCGTCGGCGACAAGGGCGGGCACCAGAACGTGCCGGCCACGCCGGTGCTGATCAAGAAAGCAACCCTGGAGAAATGAGATGACGAAGACAGTCGAGATGGTCACCAGCGCCGGCACGATGCGCATCGAACTCGACGATGCCAAGGCGCCCGCCTCGGTGGCCAACTTCCTCGCTTATGTGGCCAAGGGCCACTACGACGACACGGTGTTCCACCGCGTCATCAAGGGCTTCATGGTGCAAGGCGGCGGCTTCGCCGTCGGCATGACGCAAAAGCCTACCGATGCGCCGATCGCCAACGAAGCCAACAACGGCTTGAAGAACGGCAGGTACACGCTGGCGATGGCGCGCACCAGCGTCCCGCATTCGGCCACGGCGCAGTTCTTCATCAACACCAAGGACAACGGCTTTCTCGATCACACGGCCGAGTCGGCGCAGGGCTGGGGCTATGCGGTCTTCGGCCGTGTGGTCAGCGGCACCGAGATCGTCGATGCGATCGAGCGCGTGCGCACCGGCCGCAAGGGCATGCACGACGATGTGCCGGTCGAGGACGTCGTCATCAAGCGCGTTGCGCTCGTCGACTGACACGACATGACGGCGGGCGTCGGCCTGCGGCCGCTGGCCAACGTGTACGAGTGCCGGGCTGAGGCGCAGTGGCGCCGCGTCGAGTTCATCTCCGACTTGCATCTGAGCGACGCCACACCGGCCACGTTCGAGGCCTGGGCGCACTACCTGCGCACTACGCAGGCCGATGCGGTGTTCGTCCTCGGCGACCTGTTCGAGGTCTGGATCGGCGACGACGCGCGCTCGCCGGGCAGCTTTGCGCAGCGTGCCGCCGATGTGCTGCAGGAAGCGGCGTCGCTGCGGCCGATCAGCTTCATGGCCGGCAACCGCGACTTCCTGGTCGGCGCGTCGATGCTGCGCGAGTGCGGCGTGGTGGCGCTGCCGGACCCGACCGTGCTCGATGCCTGGGGCCAGCGCGTGCTGCTGTCGCACGGCGATGAACTTTGTCTGGCCGACACGGCTTATCAACAGTTCCGAAGCGAGGTGCGCAGCGACGCCTGGCGGCTGGCGTTCCTGGCCCGGCCGCTGGCCGAGCGGGAGCGCATTGCGCGCACCATGCGCGACGCCAGCGAGGCGGCCAAGCGCGCTCGGTTCGGCGGCAAACCCGTCGCCGAGTGGGCCGACGTCGACGCCGCCGCCGCCGTGTCGTGGATGCACGCCGCGGGCAGCCGCACACTGATCCACGGCCACACGCACCGCCCCGGCAGCGAAGTGCTCGCGCCGGGGCACACGCGCCACGTGCTCAGCGACTGGGACGTGGACACCCCGCCGCAGCGCGCCGAAGCGTTGCGCCTGACGCGCGACGGCATCACGCGCATCGACTTGCTGGACTCGTGATGCCCGGCTGGCTGCAATCGCTGCGACGCCGCCGCGAGGCGCGCGTGCTGCAGCGCCGCGCGATCCCGGACGCGCTTTGGCAGGCCTGCATCGCTCAATTGCCGTTCATCGCCGCGCGGCCCGCCGAGCAGCAGGTGCGCTTGCGCCGCATGGCCAGCCTGTTCCTCGACCGCAAGGAGTTCAGCGGCGCGCAAGGCTTCGTCGTCACCGACGGCATCGCGCTGGCGGTGGCCGTGCAAGCCTGCCTGCCGGTGCTGGAGCTGGGGCTCGACTGCTATGACGGCTTCGTCGGCATCGTCATGCACGGCGACGCGGTGGTCGCGACGCGTGAGGTTGTCGACGACGACGGTGTCGTGCACGCCTATGACGAGGAGCTGGCCGGCGAAGCCATGGAGGGCGGGCCGTTGATGCTGTCGTGGGCCGACGTGTTGCCCGCCGACGAAGGCGCTGCGCCTGCCACGGCCTACAACGTCGTCATCCATGAGTTCGCGCATGTGCTCGACCTGCGCGACGGACAGGCCGACGGCATCCCGCTGCTCGGCAGCAACGCCGAGCGGCGCGCCTGGGGCCAGGTGCTGATGGCCGAATACGACCGCTTCTGCGAGCGCGTCGTCTGCGGTTACGCGACGGTGCTCGACGCGTACGCCGCCGAAGCGCCGGACGAGTTCTTCGCCGTCAGCTCCGAAGCCTTTTTCGTCACGCCGCGGGCGCTGAAAGAAGAACAGCCGGCGATGTACCGGCTGTTGGCTTCGTTCTACCGGCAGGATCCTGCTGACTACTGAGCCGCAGCCGACTCCGCTTTCGGCTTGTCGCTCTTCTTCGCCGGCTGGATGTCGAGCAACGCGTCGCCCTTGTCGTCGACGTCCACCGTCAGGCGCCCGCCTTCGGTCAGGCGGCCGAACAGCAACTCGTCGGCCAGCGCGCGGCGGATCGTGTCCTGAATGGCGCGCTGCATCGGCCGCGCGCCCATCAGCGGGTCGAAGCCCTTCTTCGCCAGGTGCGCGCGCAGCTTGTCGGTGAAGGTGACCTCGACCTTCTTCTC
>CADEEN010000097.1 GCA_902826345.1 uncultured Burkholderiales bacterium
TCAACGGCCTGAAGCGGCTGGCGTACCCGCAAGCGAAGGACGTCACCGCCGACGGCGCGATCGGCCCAATCTACGACGACCTCGCAGAACACCTCGCGGCCACGCACGAGGTCATCGAGTTCTCATACGACTGGCGCAAGCCGGTCGAGGAAGAGGCGCGGCGGTTGGCCACCGTCGCCGAAGCCGCGCTCGCCGCGCGCGAAGGCAGCGGCCAGCCGGTGCTTTTTGTCGCGCACTCGATGGGCGGCCTCGTCGTGCGCACGCTGCAGCTCGAAGCGCCCGACCTGTTCGAGCGCCTGATGGCGCGCCCCGGCGCGCGCGTGTTGATGCTCGGCACGCCCAACGGCGGCTCGTGGGCGCCGATGCAGGTGCTCTCCGGCGACGACACCTTCGGCAACACGCTGGTGGCCTTCGGCGCGCCGTTCCAGGACACGAGCGCGCGGACGCTGATGGCAGCGATGCCGGGCTTTTTGCAACTGCAGGCCGCGCTCACCGACGCTTCGCAGGGCCTGGCCGACGAAGCGACGTGGCGCTCGCTCGCCGAGCGTGACCTCGCCGCCGTGCGCGAGCACAGCTTCTGGCACAACGACGAGACGCAGCTCAACGCCTACACCTGGGGCGTGCCGCCGCAAGCCGTGCTCGACCAGGCGCGCGCCTTGCGCGAGCGCCTCGACGAGCAGCGCGACAAGACGCTCTTGCGGTTTGCCGACAAGCTGCTGCTCGTCGTCGGCCGCGCCAAGTTCACGCCCGACGGCTTTTCGTTCGACGGCAACGAAGGCCTGTCGTACCTGAATGCCGTCGAGGCCGGCGACGGCCGCGTCACCCGCGCCTCGGCGCGGCTGCCCGGCGTTCGCACGTGGAGCGTCGATTGCGAGCACGGCCAGCTACCGGATCACGAGAGCGCGTTTGCCGCCTACGTCGAGTTGCTCGGCAGCGGCGACACGACCGCGCTGGCGCGACAGCCCGACATGGCCGCAGGCACGCGCGGCGCCGGCATGGTGGAAAAGCGCACCTCGTCGCGCTACGTCAAGAGCCGCCCGTCGCGCGAGGCCTCGTCGCCGCGACCGCCCGAGCGCGAGACCGAGATCGGCGCGCTGGCCAACCTGCCGGCCGAGCGCCCGACGCACGACGACGGCCTGCCCGCACTCGAAATCACGGTGCTCAACGGCAACCTGATGTTCGTCCGCCAGCCGCTGCTCGTCGGCCACTACCGCGGCTCGCAGCTCACCGGCAGCGAAGGCGTTGTCGACAACCTGATCGGCGGCGCGATGGCGGCCTCCATCGGCGCGGGGGTGTACCCCGACAGCCCGGGTGCGTTCCAGATGTTCCGCAACGCGCGCAGCAGCGACAACCCGCTGCAGATGCCGCGCCCCGAGTGGGCCATCGTCGTCGGCCTGGGCGACGAGACCGAGGTCACCGCGCAGACGCTGACGAAGTCGGTGCGCCAGTCGATCATCGGCTGGGCGCAGCGCATCGTCGAGGGCGGCAACGCGGCGGCGACGTTCGAGCTGGCCTCAACGCTGATCGGCAGCGGCGGCACGCGCCTGTCGCCGAACCAGGCGGCGCAGATCATTGCGCAGGGCGCGCGCGAAGCCAACGTGCGCTTGAAGGCCAGCGGCTGGCCGCTGCTGTCGCACCTGGTGTTCGTCGAGCTCTACCTCGACCGCGCGAGTGATGCCTGGCGCAGCCTGCAGGTGCTGGCGCAGACCACGCCGGCCGACTGGCGCATCCACGAGCATGTGCGCTCGGGCGCCGGCGCGTTGCGCCGCCCGCTCGACACCGGCTACCGCAGCGCCGACCACGACCTGATCAGCGCCACCAGCGTGCAGACGTTCGGCCGCGGCGGCGGCTTCGACAGCGCGATCCAGTACTCGCTCGACACCAAGCGCGCCCGCACCGAGGTGCGGGCGCAGGCGACGCAGGCCAAGCTGGTGCGCGAGATCGTCAAGCGCGCCAGCAACGACCGCAACCAGGACCCGCAGATCGGCCGCACGCTGTACCAGTTGCTGGTGCCGGTGGAGATGGACCCGTTTCTCGGCGGCACAACCGAAGCGCGCATCGAAGTTGACGGCGGCACCGCGGGCATTCCGTGGGAGCTGCTGCACGACACCGCCCCGGGTGGCGGCAGCGCCGGTGGTGACGAAGCGCTGCCGTGGTCGATCCGCACCAAGCTGCTGCGCAAGCTGCGCACGGTGCGCTTCCGGCAGACGGTGCGCGATGCCAGCCTCGACAGCGGCGTGCTGGTGGTCGGCGAGCCGGCCGTCACCGACACCGAGCGCTATCCGCGCCTGCCCGGCGCGCGGCGCGAAGCGCAAGCGGTGGTCAAGCAGCTCACCGCGGCCGGCGCCTTCGACGACGACGACGTGCGCGCACTGATCGCCGACACCGATGCCGCGACCGCGCCCGACGCGCACCGCGTCATCAACGCGCTGCTCGAACGCGACTGGCGCATCGTGCACATCGCCGGCCACGGCGAGCCGCCGGAGCGCACTTTTGGCGTCGATGGCATCGCCATGGACGGCGACCCGCGCGGCGTCGTGCTCTCGCACGGCTGCTACCTCGGGCCGCGCGAGATCCGCACGATGCGCTGCGTGCCGGAGCTGGTCTTCGTCAACTGCTGTCACCTCGCCGAGCGCCACAGCGAGCAGGTGCTGCGCGCCGACGACCCCTTCGGCTATGACCGCGCGCAGTTCGCCAGCGGCGTGGCCGAGGAGCTGATCGCGCTCGGCGTGCGCTGCGTCGTCGCCGCCGGCTGGGCGGTGGAAGACGGGCCGGCGGAAACCTTCGCCACCACGTTCTACGCCGCGCTGCTCGGCGGCGCGCGCTTCATCGACGCGGCAGCGAGCGCGCGCCAGGCAGCGTGGGAGGTGCGCGGCCGCGGCAACACCTGGGCCGCCTACCAGTGTTATGGCGACCCGGACTGGACGCTGCGCAGCGACCGGCGCGAGCGCCGCATCGTGCCGCCGTCGGAGCGCTTCGCCGGCATTTCGTCGCCGCTCGGGCTGGCGATCGCGCTCGAAACGGTGGCGGTGGAAACGCGCTTCCTGCGCGCCGACGAGCGTGAGCGCCGCATCGGCGCACAGCGCGAGCGCCTGGCTTACCTGGAGTCGCGCTTCGGCCCACCGTGGGGCGGCATGGGCGCGGTGGCCGAGGCCTTTGCCGTGGCCTACAAGGAAGCCGGCGACACCGCGCGCGCGATCGGCTGGTACGCGCGCGCGCTGGCGGCCAACGACGGCAGCGCGTCGCAGCGCGCCAGCGAACAGTGGGCCAACCTGACCGCACGTCAGGCGCAGACGACGGTGCGCGAAGCCGCGAAGGCGCGCGACGCCGCGCGGCGGCGCAGCACGCGTTCTGCCGCCGACTCGCCGAAGGAGCGTGCGGCGGCGAAACAAGCCGAGACGGCGGTGCGCGACGCGGCGCTGGCCGCGCGCACGCCGCTGCGCGAGGCGCTGGCGACGATCGAGCGGCTGATCGCATTGCAGCCGACGATGGAGCGAGAGAGCCTGGCCGGCTCGGCCTGCAAGCGCCTGGCGATGGTCGAGCGCGAAGCCGGGCGCAGCGCCGAGGCGGCGGTGGCGGTGCAGCAGATGCATCTGCATTACGCGCGTGCCGAAACGCTCGGCCGAAGCAGCGAATCGTCGGAGCGCTACTACCCGGCGTTGAACCGCATGGCCGCCGAGCTCGTCGCCGAAGCAGCCAAGCCGGGTTGGCGCGGCTTCGATGCCGCCGATGTGTCGGCGGTGCGCCAGCGCCTGGTTGAGCGCTCGCGCGACGACCCCGATTTCTTCAGCGTCGCCGGCCTGACCGAATTGCGCGTCTATGAAGCGCTCGCGGGCAAGCGGCTGGCGCCGGCGCTGGCCGCGCTCGAAGTCGAGTACAGCGAGTTGCACCGCCGCGTCAGCGGCACCCACTACTGGCGCTCGGTGCACGACACCGCGCGCTTCGTCCTCGAGGCCTACGGCGAGCGTGCGGGCGCGGCGGAGAAGCGGGCCTGCGTGGCCTTGCTGGCGCTGCTCGACAGGTTTGCCTGGCCGCCGTCGTGAGCGACATCTTCATCAGCTACCGTCGCGACGACAGCGCCGGCCATGCCGGCCGGCTGTTTGATGGGCTGGTCGAGCGCTTCGGCGAGGGTCACGTCTTCATGGACGTGAGCGACTTGCAGCCCGGTCAGGACTACGTTGCCGAACTCGACCGCGCGCTGGCCAGGGCCGATTGCGTGCTGGCGCTGATCGGCCCGCGCTGGCTGACGGCGACGAACGCGGCGGGGCAGCGCCGCATCGACGATGCCGAGGACTTCGTGCGCCGCGAGATCGGCGCCGGGCTGGCGCGCGAGGCGGTGGTCATTCCCGTGCTGGTCCACGGCGCTGCGATGCCCGCCGCCGCCGAGATGCCGGCTGCGCTGGCGCCGCTGGCGCGGCGGCAGGCCATCGTGCTGACCGATCAGCGCTGGGAGCGTGATGTCGACGAGCTGGTGCAGCGCCTGTCGGGGGGACGCGAGACCTTGCCTGCGTCGACGCAGAACGCGAGGTCCGCCGTCAACAAGAGACTGAAGTGGCTCGCGCCATTGCTGCTGCTGTTGTTGTCGGTGCTCATCGCTGCGTGGTTCGGCTGGCGCAGCGCCGACACGCAGGTGCAGGCGACCGCTGCGCCGAGTGCGACCACCGCCGCCGCACCAACAAGCACCCCTCACGAAGGCCCGACGAGCGGCAACGCCACGCGCGCGACGCAGCGCTTTGCGGTGGCGCTGCCGCCGGTCAGCGAAGTGAAGTTTCGAACCCACCGCGCGCAGTTCAGCTTTTCCATCCTCGCCATCCGCTTGGAGCCGCGAGACGCCGGCACGCAAGCGCTCAGCCTGCTGGTGCGCATGACCAACCGCGGTCCGCTCGACGAAGCGTTCTACAGCGACCACTTCCGCCTCGTCGCCGGCGAGCGCGCGATCGCGCCGCTGGCCACGCTGATCGAGGTGACGGAGGCCAACGCCGCCAAGGAGACGACGCTCGACTTCGTGCTGCCCGCGGTCGTGGTCGAGCCGCTGCTCGAGATCCGCGTCGGCGCCGAGAGCACGCGCCTGCCGATCCCGCTGGCGGCGCGCTCGCCGATCGCCGCTGATCCGGCGCTCGATGACTTCGGGCGGCCGCGGCCGGCGCGTGTCGTCGATGTGATCAAGCCGCTGCCGGCGACGCTGGCCGCGGGCCAGCGCGTCGATGTCGGCGCGCTCGGCTACCAGATCGTCGAGGCGACGGTCGAGCGCGAGACGGTGGAGAAAGCCTCGCTGACGCTGGTCGTGCGTTGCAGCGTGCCGCGCAGCGTCAGCGGCGCCAACTTCTGGTCGAGCAGCGTGCGGCTGTGGATCGACGGCGTGCCGCGCCCGCCGGTCAACGTCGTCAACGAGATCGTCGGCCCCGGCGACAGCAAGGACGCGCGCTTCGTCTTCGATTTGCTGGCGATGCCGCAGCGTTTCGAAGTCGGCTTCTTCTCCGGCAACGAGAGCGTGAAAGTGCCGCTGTCGCTGGAGCCGCTGCCCAAGCGCTGAGTCCTTTTCTGCTCCCTCTCCCGCCAGGCGGGAGAGGGAGCAAGAAATCAATCCGCCGGCTTGGCCTGCACCTTGCCGAACTGCCAGAGCAGGAAGCTGTAGATGTCGGCGCGCTCGTTCGCCCGCTGCTGCGCCGTGCTGCCGACGCCATGCCCGGCCTGCGCATCGAGGCGCAGCAACACAGGCCTGCCGTTCGGCATGGCTTGCTGCAAGCGCGCGGCAGCCTTGCCGCTGTTCCAGACATCGACGCGCGGGTCGTTCATGCCGTGCACCAGCAGCACCGCGGGATAGGCCACGCCGTCCTTGATCTGGTGGTAGGTGCTCATGTCGAGCAGGGCCTTGAACTCGTCGGCGTTCTTCACCGTGCCGAACTCGCTGATGTTGGTGATGCCGTTGGCCGACTCTTCGCTGCGCACCGCGTCGAGCACACCGACGTCGAAGATCGCCGCGGCAAACAAGTCGGGCGCACTGGTGGCCGCACGACCGACGAAGATGCCGCCGGCGCTCGTGCCCCAGATGCCGAGCGTGGCCGGCTGCGCGTAGCGCTCGGCAATCAGCCAACGCGCCGCGGCGACGCCGTCTTTCCAGGTGTTGGCCTTGGTGGTCTTGAATCCGGCCTTGTACCAGGCGTCGCCGAAGGCGCCGCTGCCGCGCACGTTGGCATAGGCCATGACGCCGCCGCGCTCGAACCAGGCGGCATCGCGCGCGTCGAACCAGGCACCGAACGAGAAGCCGTAGGCGCCGTAGCCGACGAGCAGCGTCGGGTTGCTGCCGTCGCGCACCAGGCCTTTGCGGTGCACCAGCGCCAGCGGCACCAGCGCGCCGTCGTGGCTGGGCACCAGCACTTCGCGCACCTCGAGTTCGGGCATGCCAGCGGGCAGCGGGTTGCGGCGCAGGCCGGTGTCGCTGGTGCGGCCGCCTTCGGCCACGGCGAGGATGCGTGACGGGCCGGTCCACTGGCTGGTGCCGATCCACGGCTGGCGCCGCGATTGCGTGGCGTCGCCGATCATGAAGGTCGAGCCGGCGACCTCGGGCGCGATGTCGCGGTCAGCCTCGCGTTTGTTTGAAGGAAGGCGCAGGTCATGGCGCACGACGCGCGTGTTGAAGCCCAGTCGCTGCTCGGTGTAGAGCGCATCGCGGCCGAGGTGGAACTCCTCGAGCACGGCTTGCGCCGGCTCGCGCACGACCACCCGCGCATCGGCGAGCACGGGCTTGGCGAGCGGCAGCGCCAGCACCTGGCCGCGCGGCGCGCCCTTGGGCGTGCGCAGGTACAGCGTGTCGCCCGCCAAGCGCACCTGCACGATCTTGTCGGCGGCCGTAGAGATCGCGCGCCAGGCGATCGTGCCGCCGCGGTGCAGCGCGGCCAGCGGGGCGACGAAGAGCTTGCCTTCGGGCAGCGTGGTGTCGGTGGTGCGCGCGATCATCCAGCGGCTGCCGGGGGCGAAGATGATCTCGGCGACGTCGAGCCGGTCGAGTTGCAGCGACTGGCTGACGAGCGGGCCGAAGAGCGCGCGCGGCAACCGCTTCGGCCGCTCGCGGTCGAGCAGGAAGACGGTGGTGTCGAGATAGGTTTCGGTCTCCGGCGCGTTGGCCGGCAGTTGACGCGCCTGGTTGAAGGCGAGGTAGCGGCTGTCGGGCGTCCAGTTCACCGCCGCCCAGTTGACGCGCTCGATCGGCGGGCGCAGCGCGCGGCCGCTGGCGATGTCGATCAGGTGCAGGGACGCGTTCTCCGAACCGCCGGCCGAAACGCCGACGGCCAGCGTCGCGCCGTCCCACGACGGCGCGAACCAGTTGATCGCCTGCGGCACCTTGCTGCCGCCGGCCAGCGCCTGCGGGTCGAGCAGCAGGCGCGGCGTGCCTTGCGTGCCGATGCGCCGCATCAGCTTGAACTGCGGCTGCCCGGCCTTGCGTTCGAGGTAGTAGAGGCGCCTGCCAGGCATGCGCACGACGTCGCGCACCACGTCGCCCGATTGTTTCGACAGCGCCTCGATGCGCGCAGCAAGAGCGTCGCGGCCGTCGATACGCGCCAGTTGCGCCGCGGCAAACGCGCCTTGCGCCAGCAGCCACTGCTGCGTCGCGGGGGCCTTGACGTTTTCGAGGTTGCGAAACGGGTCGGCAACCGCCACGCCGTGCAGCGTCTCGGTGACCGGCTCGCTCGGCGCCGGCGGCGGCGCGGCCAGCACGGTGCTGCACAGCGCGGCAAGGCAGATCGACAGGCATTGGCGTTTGATCAAGGCTCGCTCCTATCGGCCACCACTGACATCGAGGATCGCGCCGGTGGTGTAGCGCGCCGCGTCCGACATCAACCAGACGACGGCCGCCGCGACTTCATCGGCGGTGCCCGGGCGCTGCATCGGGATCAGCGCCGACGACTGGTGCGCGCGTTCGGGCTGGCCGCCGGAGGCGTGGATGTCGGTGTCGATGATGCCCGGCCGCACGGCATTCACCCGAATGCCTTCGGCGGCAACCTCGCGCGCCAGGCCGACGGTGAAGGTGTCGATCGCGCCCTTGCTCGCCGCGTAGTCCACGTACCAGCCCGGGCCGCCGAGCTTGGCGGCGACCGACGACAGGTTGACGATCGCGCCGCCCTGGCCTTGGTACTTCGTGCTCATGCGCTTGACCGCTTCGCGTGCGCAGAGGAAGGCGCCGAAGACGTTGATGGCGAACAGGCGCTGCAAGCGCGCCAACGACGTCTGATCGACGCGCGCCATCGCATCGACGACGCCGGCGTTGTTGACCAGGCCGGCCAGCGGCGGCAGCTCGGCGTCGATGCGGGCGAACATCGCCAGCAGGGCGGGCTCGTCGGCGACGTCGGCCTGCACATGGATGGCACGCCGGCCGAGCGCGCGCACCTCGCGCGCCACGCGCTCGGCAGCCGCCGTGTCGCGCGTGTAGTTGACGGCCACGTCCCAGCCGTCACGCGCGCAGGCCAGCGCGCAGGCGGCGCCGATGCCGCGCGAGGCGCCGGTGACGAGGACGGTGCAGGCGTTGTTTGAAGTCATGCGAACACCTGTCGATAGATCAGAAAGCCCGGCTTCTCGGCGAGCCGGTCGTACAGCCGCATCGCCGTCGTGTTGGACTCGTGCGTCATCCAGTACACGCGTGATGCACCGGCGACGCGCGCCCGCTCCGCCACTGCAGCGATCAACGCTCGGCCAACACCTTGCCCTCTTGCGTCTGCATCCGTGAATAGATCCTGCAAGTAGCAGTTGGGGCCAATCGACACGGTGCTGCGGTGGAACAGGTAGTGCACCAGGCCGACGAGCCGGCCTTGCCGTTCGGCTACCAGCGCGTGCACCGGTTCATCGGCGTCGAAGAAGCGCGCCCAGGTCGTGTGTGTGACGTCTTCAGCCAGCGCCGTGGGCCCGCTGCGGCCATAGAACGCGTTGTAGCCGTCCCAAAGCGGTCGCCACTGGGCAAGGTCGGCCGGCGTCGCGGGGCGCACGATCGCTGTCTGCGTTTTGTCCATGCGCCGATTGTCTGCCGGTCTCGGGGTTTGCGAGTCACACAGCGGTCATCGGCGTTCGCACAATGCAGGCCTTCTCAAGGAGCACCCCGATGGCCAAAGACTTCGACACGATGGAAGACAGCAACCGCTCGACCAATCCGAGCATTCACGACGTCAGCGATCCGTCGCGGCGCATCGTGCTGCGCGGCACGCTCGGCGTGGCGGTGAGCGCGCTGTATGCGCCGCTGGTCGCGGGCTGTGCGGCCGGTGCGTCGCGCGACAACACGCCGGCGCTGGCGCCATCGATCGGCTTCAAGGGCGTGGCCGTCGATGCGACCGACAAGCTGCTGGTGCCCGAGGGCTACATCGCGTCCGTCATCGCCGCCTGGGGCGAGCCGGTCGGCGTGCCGGGCAACATGCCGGCGTGGCAGGGCGACGGCTCGCACACGGCCGCCGAGCAGGCGGTGCAGATGGGCATGCACCACGACGGCCTGGCGTACTTTCCGCTCGACGGCAACAACAGCACGCGTGGCCTCTTGGCGATGAACCACGAGTACACCGACGACGGCCTGTTGCACAGCGGCGGCCTGGCCGGCGGGAGCGCGGAGAAGGTGAAGAAATCGCAGGCCGCGCATGGCCTGTCAGTGATCGAGGTGGCGTCCAGCGACGGCCGCTGGAACATGGTGCGGCCGAGCCGCTACGCGCGCCGCTTCACCGCCAACACGCCGTTCGCCATCGGCGGGCCCTGCGCCGGCCACACGATGATGAAGACCGCGGCCGACCCCGGCGGCAAGCTGGCCCTGGGCACGTTCAACAACTGCGCCAGCAGCAAGACGCCGTGGGGCACCTACCTGTCGGGCGAAGAAAACTTCATGGGCTACTTCAGCGGCGGCGACACGCTGTCGCCGCACGAGCAACGCTGGGGCATGCGCAAAGGCGGCTGGGGCTACAACTGGCACGCGCACGACGAGCGCTTCGACGCGGTGAAAACTCCGAACGAGCCGAACCGCCACGGCTGGGTGGTCGAGGTCGATCCGTACGATCCGACGTCCACGCCGGTCAAGCGCACGGCGCTCGGCCGCGCCGCGCATGAAGGCGCGTGGGTGGCGGTGACGAAGGACGGCCGCGCGGTCGTGTACTCCGGCGAGGACGCGCGCTTCGAGTACATCTACAAGTTCGTCTCGCGCGACAAGATCAGACCCGGCGGCGCCAAGCCCAACGCCACGCTGCTCGACCACGGCACGCTGCACGTGGCGCGCTTCAACGCCGACGGCAGCGGGCAGTGGATCGCGATGGTGCACGGCCAGGGCCCGCTGACCGCCGCCAACGGCTTTGCCGACCAGGGCGAGGTGATGATCAAGTCGCGCCAGGCCAGCGACGCGCTCGGCGCAACGAAGATGGACCGGCCGGAGTGGCTGGCGATCGATCCGCTGTCGGGCTGGGTCTATTGCACGCTGACCAACAACAGCTCGCGCGGCGCGCCGAACTTTCCCGGCGTCGATGCGGCGAACCCGCGCGCCAACAATGTTTTCGGCGGGATCATCCGCTGGCAGGAAGACCGCGACTTCGACGCCACCACCTTCAAGTGGAACCACCTCGTGCTCGCCGGCGACCCGGCCAACGAGCGCGCCGAAGCCAAGGGCAACACAAAGGGCGACTTGTATGCGTGCCCGGACGGCATCGCCTTCGACGCGCGCGGCGTGCTCTGGATCCAGACCGATGCGCATGCAACGCAGATGTACAAGGGCGAGCTGAAAAACGTCGGCAACAACCAGATGCTGGCCTGCGACCCGCGCAGCGGCGACACGCGGCGCTTTCTCACCGGGCCGACGAACTGCGAGGTCACCGGCGCCACGTGGACGCCCGACGGCCGCACGATGTTCATCAACATCCAGCACCCGGGCGAGACGCCATCCGATCGCAGCGACCCGGCCGAGCCGAACAAGTTCTCCAACTGGCCCGACTACAAGCCCGGCGGCCGGCCGCGCTCGGCGACGGTGGTGGTCCGCAGGCGCGACGGCGGCGTGATCGGCACCTAGCACGTCGCATTGCAATTCTTCCCCGCTGTGGAAGAATTGCAATGATGCTGAATCGCCTTGCCCTTGAGCCGCTGCGCCTGCTGCTGGCCGAGTTCCCCGCCGTCGCCATCCTCGGACCGCGCCAGGTGGGCAAGACGACGCTGGCCTGGGCGCTGGCCGATCAGCAGGGCGGCGCGACCTATCTCGATCTCGAATCGCCGGCCGATGCCGCAAAGCTCGCCGACCCCGCCGCGTACTTCGACAGCCACCGCGACGAGCTGATCGTGCTCGATGAAGTGCAACGCGCGCCGGCGCTGTTCGCCGAGCTGCGCGGCGTGATCGACCAGCGCCGCCGCGCCGGCAAACGCCACGGCCAGTTCTTACTGCTCGGCTCGGCCACCGGCGCGTTGCTCCAGCAATCGGCCGAAAGCCTGGCCGGGCGCATCGCGTACCTGGAGCTGTCGCCGCTGTGCGCACTCGAAGTGCCACCCGGCGACGCGCAGCGGCTGTGGATTCGCGGCGGCTTCCCCGAGTCTTTTCTTGCCGCCAACGACGGCGCCAGCCTGCGCTGGCGCCAGCAGTTCATCGCCACCTACCTCGAGCGCGACATCCCGCAACTCGGCCCGCGCATTGCGGCCGAGACGCTGCGCCGCTTGTGGACGATGCTGGCCCACGAGCAAGGGCAGATCCTCAATGCCGCCAAGCTCGCCGCCTCGTTGGCAGTCAGCGGCCAGACCGTCGGCCGTTATCTCGACCTGATGGCCGATCTGATGCTCGTGCGGCGCTTGCGCCCGTGGGCGTCGAACGAAGGCAAGCGCCTCGTTCGCGCGCCGAAGGTCTATGTGCGCGACAGCGGGCTGGTGCATGCGCTGCTGGGGCTGGCCCACTTCGACGATGTGCTCGCGCACCCGGTGGCCGGCGGAAGTTGGG
>CADEEN010000098.1 GCA_902826345.1 uncultured Burkholderiales bacterium
GGCGAAGGCGCGGTCGAACTTGTCGAAGTGCGCTTCGTCCTTCACCAGCGAGGTGCGGGCGAGGTAATAGAACTCGTCCACCGACGGGCCGATGACACCGGCCTGCATCGCTTCGAGCAGCGTCAGGTACTCCTTGACGGAGACCTTCAACTTGGCCGCGCGCAGGGTGTAGAAGAAGTCGATCAACACGATGGCGGGAGTATCGGTCAATCAGGCAGATTGCCCATGAGCGGGTGTAATCGTGTGCCTACACTGCCCCGTCCATGAGCAGTGCCGACGCCGCCCCCATCAGCCCGTTGTTGTGGCTGGTTGCATTTCAGTTTGGCCTCTACGCCATCGGCTGGATGGGATGCGCCTTGCTGCTCAAGGAAGACGAGAGCGCCGTCGTGCATTGGGGGCTGTTCCTGCTGCTGCTCTCGGCGGGCATGCTGCTTGCCGGTCTGCGCAGCGAGCCGCGCACGTGGTGGGCCTTCAACGGCGCCAACCTGTTGCTGGTGCTGGCCTTCTGCGTCATGCGCCGCGGTGTCGAACAGTTCTTTCGCGCGCCATCTTCGGACGCCGAGCAGCTGATCATGCTGGCGCTGGTCGGCGGCGCGATCGCGGTGGTGGACAGCGGGCCGGCCGGGTCGGCCTGGCGCGTGCTGCTGTCGTACGCCGGTCAGGGCTATGTGATGGCGCGCCTGATCGCCAAGGTGCGGCTGCCGGTGCGCGCCGAATTCGGCCGCACGACCTGGCTGGCGCTGATGCTGCCGGGCATCGTCATCGTCTTGCTGCTCGTGCTGCTGATGCTGCGCCAGGCGCTGTCGCTGAATGCGCCGCAGGAGATGCACGCGCCGGCCATCGCCGGCCTCGGGCTGATGCCGCTGTACCTGTTCGGCACGGCGCTGTTCAACTTCGGCTTCATGGTGCTGCTGACGCAGCGCCTGCTGCTGAAGTTGAAGCGCGCCTCGCGCCGCGACTCGCTCACCGGCCTGGAGAACCGCGGCGCCATCGACGGCACGATGCAGCACCTGTGGGCGCAGGCATCGCGCGGCGCGGAGAGTTTTGCCGTGCTGCTGATCGACGTCGACCACTTCAAGCGCATCAACGACGCACACGGCCACGCTGTCGGCGACCAGGTGCTGGAGCATGTGGCCGCGGTGATCGCCGCGCAGGCGCGGCAGGCCGACAGTGTCGGCCGCTACGGCGGCGATGAGTTCATCATCGTCGCGCCGCAGTCGACGCTGGCCGGCGCGGCGCAGGCCGCCGAGCGGCTTCGGCTGGCGATGGAGGCCGAGCACATCCACGCCCGCGCGTCTAACCTGCGCGTCACGCTGTCGATCGGCGTGGCCGCCAGCACGAGCGAAGACCTGGCCGTGAGCGACATGCTGGCGCGCGCCGATCAGGCGCTGTACAGGGCCAAGGCCAAGGGGCGCAACCGGGTGCAGGTGATGCCGGCGTGAGGCGATTCAATCCGCGAGCCATTGCGCCAACTCGACCATCGCCTGCTCGAACGGCAGCGCGCGCCCGGCCGCCTCGGCGGCGTTGAAGGCTTCGTCGCCGAGGGCGCGGCGCGAGGCGGCGAGCAGCGGCGCGATGTGTTCGAGCTCGCCCGGTTCGTGGCGGTATCCCCAGGCCTGCAGCTGCCGGTCCGCCGCGCCCCAGAAGCGCGCGGCGACGGCGTGATCGCCCAGGCGCGAGGCCAGTCCGACGGTGGCGTCGAGCAGATCCACCGCCACCTTTTCGCCGCGTGCCAACGGCAGGCATTCGATGGCGAAGCGGCGCGCGTCGCCCAGCGCGCCGCCGGCGACGAGCACGCGCACGAGGTTGTCGAGCACGATCACCTGGCCGACGCGCCCGGCATGCCCGCGCGCCCATTCGAGTCCCTCGCGGTAGCAGCGCTGCGCGTCGTCGAGCTGTCCGCTGCGGTGCTTCAGCGAGCCGATGTTGTTGAACAGCGTGAACAGCAGCGTGCCGTCGCCGAGCTGGCGCGCCAGCTCGAGCGCCTCTTGCTTGGCCTGCAGAGCCGCGTCGTTGCGACCGAGCGATCCGAGCGCCGAGCCGACGGCGCTGAGCGCCCCGGCCAGCCGGCGCGGCTCGCCGAGCTGGCGCGCCATGTCCAGCGCCTGCTGCGCGTGCAGCAGACCCTCCTCGTAGCGGCCATGGAACTCGCACATGCGCGCCAGCGCGCGCAGCGTGCCTTCACGCGCCGGTGTGACGGCGGCGTCACGGTCGCGCGCCAGCACGGCACGTGTCAGGCGCAAGCCGAGCTCGACGCTGTTCCAGCCCCAGTAGTAGCCGCTGGCGGCGGCCAGTCGCAGCCCCGACTGCGGATCGAAGCAGGCCGCGTCGGCGCACCAGGTGAGCGCGCCGACGAGGTTCTCGTGTTCCTGCTTGAAGCGGCCCATCCACGCGTCCTGATCGGGCCCGCGGACGTGCGCATCGGCCTCTTCGGCCATGGCGATGAAGTGCGCCGCGTGGCGCTCTCGCGTGGCCGCCGTCTCGCCGCACTCGCGCTGGCGCTCCTGCGCGAACTGGCGCACCGTCTCGAGCATGCCGTAGCGCGCGCGGCCGGCCGGGCGCGCCGCTTCGACGACGAGCAGCGATTTGTCGTGCAGGGCCGTCAGCAACGCCAGTGTCTCGTACTCATCGGCCGCCTGCGCCACCTCTGTGGCGGCCTGCAGCGTCCAGCCGCCGGCGAACACCGCCACCTGGCGCAGCAGGCGCTGCTCCGCCGGCGCGAGCTGCTCGTAGCTCCACTGCATCGCTGCATGCAGGGTCTGGTGGCGCGGCAGGTTGCGTTGGCCGCCGGTCAAGAGGCGGAAGCGATCGTCCAGGCGCTGTGCGATCTCGGCGATCGACAGCGTCGTCACACGCGCCGCGGCGAGCTCGATCGCCAGCGCGATGCCGTCCAGGCGCCGGCAGACTTCGGCCAGCGCAGGCGCGTCGTCTGCTTCCAGCTCGAAGTCGGGCGCTACGAGCCGCGCCCGGTCGATGAAGACACGCGCCGATTCGGCCGCCAGCACCGCAGCCAGGTCGTCGGTGGAGGGCAGCGACAGCGAGCGCACCGGGTAGATCTGCTCGCCGCTGACCGACAGACCTTCACGGCTGGTGGCGAGGATCGTCGTCTGCGGCGATGCGTCGAGCAGCGCCTCGACGAGCGCCGCCGCGCCGTCGATGACGTGCTCGCAGTTGTCGAGCAGCAGCAGCACGCGCTTGCCGGCAAGATGATCGAGCAGGCGCGCCGTCGGTGGCGGGTGGCCTTCGGTCGGCAGCCCGAGCGCGGCCGCGCAGGCGGCGGCGACGCGGTCGGCGTTGTGCAGCGGCGCGAGGTCGACGAAGCAGACGCCGTCTTCGAAGGCGTCGGCCTGAAGCCCGGCCACGCGCAGCGCCAGGCGCGTCTTGCCGCAGCCGCCGATGCCGGTGAGCGTGAGCAGCCGGCACGACGGCAGCAAGCGCGCCAGGTCGGCCAGCGCCGCGTCGCGGCCGATGAAGCGCGTGCGCGACTCGGGCAGGTTGTGGCGCGGGCGTGATGCCGGCAGCGGCGCGCACGACGCCGGGTCGGCGCGGCGCGTGGCCGTCAAGCGATAGCCGTAGCCGGGCAGCGTGGCGATGGCCGCCGCGCCGAGCAGCTTGCGCAGGTTGCCGATCTGCGTGGCGACGTTGTGCTCCTCCACCACGAGGCCGGGCCAGACGAGGTCGAGCAGTTCCTGCTTGGTGACGAGCCGCTCGTGGCGCTGCGCCAGCGCGAGCAGCACGTCGAAGGCGCGGCTGCCCACGGCCACCGCCTCGCCGCGCACGCGCAGCAGGCGTTCGCCGGGGTGCAGCTCGAAATGCTCGAAGCGCAGCAGGTCGTCGGCGCCGGCGTGTGGGGCGGGATGAGCGGGCGTGGCGGGTTCGTTCACAGCGGCGTCTCGGTCGGCGGGCTGCAATCGACGTCGTTTGAAAAGTCTTGAAAGCGTTCTGAAGACGCCGTGCGCGCCGCCGCCGCAGAGTGTGCATCAGGCGTTCACCGCCGATCGGCGCCGCGCCCCGTCCATCCCTAAACGAGAAAGGATCATTGCCATGTCACACGTCAGCCATCACGCCATCGAGACTGACCGCTACGCCAAGTGCATCGAAGTCTCCAAGCGCATCCGCTGGGACACCGACCGTGACGTCATCCGCGGCCGCAGCTTCGACTTCGGCCGGCCGTTCCTGCCCGACGGTTTGTCGAAGGTGGCGCAGCTGCCGTTCCTCGGCAGCGACGAGAAGCGCCTGTTCTCGCAGCTGCAGGGTCGCACCTACGCCAACATGTTTGCGCTGGTCGAGCGCTTCATCGGTGCGAAGGCGCTGGAGATCAGCCGCGGCCACTGGCTCGGCGACCAGACGGCGCTCGAAGCGCTGGTCCGCCTGACCGACGAGGAGCTCAAGCACCAGGAGCTGTTCCGCCGCATGGAGACGATGATGGCGCCGGGCATGCCCGGCGGGTACCGCTTCGCCGCGCAGCCGAACGACGTGGCGCAGGCGGTCTTGTCCGCATCCACCTGGGCCGTGCTGGCGCTGACGACGGACATCGAGCTGTTCTCGCAGGCGCACTACCGCAGCAGCATCGAGCCCGAGCAGCAGATCGACCCGTTGTGGAAGGACGTGTTCCTGTTCCACTGGAAAGAAGAGTCGCAGCACGCCATCGTCGACGAGATGGAGTGGCTGCGCGAAAACGAGCGCCTCGATGCCGCACAGCGCGACCAGGCGGTGAGCGAGTTGATCGGGTTGGTGGCGGCCGTCGACGGCATCGTGCAGATGCAGGCCCGGGCCGACAGCGACTATTTCGCGCAGGTGGCGGGCCGCGTTTTCGACGCCGCGCAGGTGCAGGCGATCCACGCCACGCTGCTGCGCGCCTACCGCTGGCAGTACATCGTCTCGGGCGTGCAGGATCCGCGCTTCATCGAACTGCTCGGCTCGATGATCGACGCTGAACAGGGGGCGCGCATCCAGGCGGCGCTGGCACCGATCGTCGGCGCCGTCCACTGAGCCGTTGTGCACTTCGCTTTACCGCGGTTTCGCCAACTGCCAGTCGAGATGCGAGCGCACGGCGGGCCACTCGCCGGCGACGATGCTGTAGACCGCGGTGTCGCGCAGCGAGCCGTCGGCGGCCACCGCATGCGCGCGCAGGATGCCGTCGAGTTGCGCGCCCAGGCGCTCGATGGCACGGCGGCTCTGCGTGTTCAGCCGGTGCGTGCGGAACTCGACGGCGATGCAGGCCAGCGCCTCGAACGCATGGCCGAGCAGCAGGCGTTTGCACTGCGTGTTCAGCGGCGTGCGCTGCGCGCTCTGGCCATACCAGGTGCTGCCGATCTCGACGCGCTTGTTGACGGCGTCGATGTTCATGTAAGTCGTCATGCCGACCGCGCGGCCGGCGGCGTCGAAGACGGCGAAGGGCAGCATCGAGCCGGCTGCGCGCAGATCGAGCCGGCGCGCGATCTCGGCGCGCATGCCTTCGGGCGACGGGATGCTCGTGTACCAGAGCTTCCACAAGTCGCCATCGCGCGTGGCCTCGCACAGGGCGTCGTGATGCTCGTGCGACAGCGGCCGCAGCGTCGCATGCGGGCCTTGCAGCGTGATCGAATCGGGCCAGGCCATCACGCCACCGTCATCGGTTGTGGCGCTGCATGAAGACGAGCTTCTCGAACAGCGTCACGTCCTGCTCGTTCTTCAGCAGCGCGCCGACCAGCGGCGGCACCGCGACCTTGTCGTCCTTGCTTTGCAGCGCCTCGATCGGAATGTCCTCGGCCACCAGCAGCTTCAACCAGTCGAGCAACTCGGACGTCGACGGCTTCTTCTTCAGGCCGGGCAGGTTGCGCACGTCATAGAAGTTTTTCAGCGCCGCGGCGAGCAGCTCCTTCTTCAGGCCGGGGAAGTGCACGTCGACGATGGCGCGCATCGTCTCGGCATCGGGGAACTTGATGTAGTGGAAGAAGCAGCGGCGCAGAAAAGCGTCGGGCAGCTCCTTCTCGTTGTTGCTGGTGATGAAGACGACCGGGCGGTGAACCGCCTTCACCAGCTCTCGTGTCTCGTAAACGTGGAACTCCATGCGGTCGAGCTCGCGCAGCAGGTCGTTCGGGAACTCGATGTCGGCCTTGTCGATCTCGTCGATCAGCAGCGCCACCGGCTGCTCGGCGGTGAAGGCTTGCCAGAGCACGCCTTTGACGATGTAGTTGCGGATGTCCTTCACCGACTCGTCGCCCTTGCCGGCGAGCTGCGAATCGCGCAGCCGGCTGACGGCGTCGTACTCGTACAGGCCCTGCTGCGCCTTGGTCGTGCTCTTGATGTGCCACTGCATCAGCGGCATGCCCAGCGCCTGCGCCACCTGCTCGGCCAGCATCGTCTTGCCGGTGCCGGGCTCGCCCTTGACGAGCAGCGGCCGCTTCAGGGTGATCGCGGCGTTGACGGCGAGCATCAGGTCGGGCGTGGCGACGTAGGCGTCTGATCCTTGAAACTTCATCGGATCAGTATAGGGGCCACCCTATAATCGCGCGCTGTTGCGGACCGACACCACTCCTCTATGAAGCGCGCGCTGATCTCCACCGTCTTGTTGGCTTTCCTGTCCGTTGCCCAGGCCCAGGATGCCAAGCCGGGCAGCGCTGCCGCCGGCGAGAAGAAGGCCGCGATGTGCATCGGCTGCCACGGCATCAAGGGCTACCAGGCGAGTTTTCCGGAAGTGCACAAGGTGCCGATGATTTCCGGCCAGGGGGCGAAGTACATCGCTGCTTCGCTGCTCGCCTACAAGAAGGGCGACCGCAAGCACCCGACGATGCGCGCGATCGCCGTTTCGCTGACGGAGCAGGACATCGCCGACCTCTCGGTGTTCTATGAACAGCATGGCGGCGGCGCCGCAGCGGCGCCGCCGGATGACGCGCCGCCGGCGTCTCCCGCCGTGGCGGCGCTGCTGACCAAAGGCGCTTGCGCGTCGTGCCACGGCGCCAACTACAGCAAGCCGATCGACGGCAGCTACCCGAAGATCGCCGGCCAGCATGCCGACTACCTGTACGTGGCGCTCAAGTCGTACAAGATCGAAGGCAACCCGCAGGTCGGCCGCAACAACGCGATCATGGGCGCACAGGTCAAGCAGTTCTCTCTGGCGGAGTTGAAGGCGATGTCGGAGTACCTGTCGTCGCTGCCGGGCGAGCTGCGCACGGTCAAGGAGCCGTACTTCCGCTGAAGAGCGCGCTGCGCGTGTGAGTCGAGGCCGCCCGCGGGCGGCCTTTTGCATCGCGCCGTTCGGTTTGCCGGTCAGTGATGGGTGTGCGCCAACGCGGTTCAGCGACTCGGCGCGATGATCCACGGTTCAACTCGAAAGGTGATCAGCTCAGCGCAGCGTAGACGTTGACATCGTTGCAAGGTCAAGCCCGGGGACTCATGCGGCCGGCCTCCCCAGGTCATCGAGGATCGGGCACTCCGGCCGCTCGTCGCCGTGGCAGTGCCGGGCCAGGTGCGACAGCGTGCGCTGCATCGATTGCAACGCGGCAATGCGATCGGCGAGCGCGGCCACGTGCCCGGCAGCGATGCGCTTGACATCGGCGCTCGAGCGGCGCTTGTTGCGCCAGAGTTGCAGCAGCGCGCCGATCTCCTTGGTGTCGAACCCCAGGTCGCGCGCACGGCGGATGAAGCGCAGCACGTGCACGGTGGCTTCGTCGTACTGCCGGTAGCCGGCATCGCTGCGGCGCACGCCGGGCACGAGTCCGAGCGCTTCGTAGTGGCGGATCATCTTGGCCGAGACGCCGCTGGCCTGCGATGCGGCGCTGATGTTCATGGCTTCGGCCTCCAGCGCTTCAACAGCAGCGCGTTGCCGACCACGCTCACGCTCGACAGCGCCATCGCCGCGCCGGCGATCACCGGCGTCAGCAGGCCGAGCGCGGCGGCAGGGATGCCGACGGCGTTGTAGGCAAACGCCCAGAACAGGTTCTGCCGGATCTTTCGCGCGACGGCGCGCGAGAGTGCCAGCGCCTCGGGCACCAGGCGCACGTCGCCGCGCATCAGCGTCAGGCCCGCGGAGGCCATCGCCACGTCGGTGCCGGTGGCCATCGCCAGGCCGACGTCGGCGGCAGCCAGCGCCGGCGCGTCGTTGATGCCGTCGCCGACCATCGCCACTTTTTCGCCCGCGCCCAGGCCGTCGCGCAGCGATCCGACGATCCGCGCCTTGTCCGCCGGCAGCACCTCGGCGCGCACGTCGTCGATGCCGAGCTGGCGTGCGATGCCTTCAGCGGCGCCGCGGTTGTCGCCGCTGACGAGCACGCAGCGCACGCCTTGCGCATGCAGCGCGGCGATGGCGGCCGCGGCTTCGGGCTTGACTTCGTCGCCGAAGGCGAACAGGCCGCGGACCGACGCGGCTTCCGGGGACGCACCGTCGATCAGCCACGACACGCTGCGGCCTTCGCTTTGGGCCTGCGCTGCCGCCGCGCGCAATGCCGTCGAGGGCGCGAGTTGCAACTCGTCGAGCCAGCGCGTGCTGCCCAGGCGCAGCCTGCGCGTGCCGATGCGGCCTTCGATGCCGCGGCCGGCCACGGCCTGCACGTCGCTCCCGGCGGGCACAGCGATGTTGCGCTCGCGTGCCGCATCGAGCACCGCGCGCGCGAGCGGATGTTCGCTGCCGGACTGCAGTGCCGCGGCATCGGCGAGCAGTGCGCTCTCGTCGTCACCTTCGGTGGCAAGCAGCGCCGCCAGCCGCGGCCGGCCGATCGTCAGCGTGCCGGTCTTGTCGAACGCCACCACGCGCACCTGGCGCATCGTCTCCAGCGCTTGCGCGTCGCGCACCAAGATGCCGCGCTGCGCCGCCAGCCCGGTGCCGACCATCAGCGCGGTGGGGGTGGCCAGGCCGAGCGCGCAAGGGCAGGCGATGACGAGCACGGCCACGGCGTTGACCAACGCCGTTTCCCAATCGCCGTTGAACAGGCCCCAGCCGATCAGCGTGAGCGCGGCGATGACCAGCACCACCGGCACGAAGACCGCAGCGACGCGATCGACGGTCTGCTGGATCGGCGGCTTCTTCGCCTGCGCGTTCTCGACCAGCCGCACGATGCGCGCCAGCGTCGTCTCGGCGCCGATGGCCGTGGTGCGCACGAGCACGCGGCCTTCGGCGTTGATCGCGCCGCCGGTGACGCGCCCGCCGGCTTCGCGCGCCACCGGCAGGCTTTCTCCGGTGAGCATCGACTCGTCGAAGTGGCTTCGGCCTTCGATCAGCACGCCGTCGGTCGGCACGCGCTCGCCGGGGCGAACGACGAGCTCGTCGCCGACGCGCACCTGGTCGAGCGGCACGAGCACCTCCGCACCGTCGCGGCGCAGTCGTGCCGTCTCCGGGGCGAGCGCGCGCAGCGCCGACAGCGCGTCCAGCGTGCGCCGCTTGGCGCGCGACTCGAGCCACTTGCCGAGCAGCACCAGCGTGATGACGACCGCGGCGCTTTCGAAGTACAGGTGCGGCATGCCTGGCGGATCGCGCCACCACAGCACCAGGCTCAGGCCGTACGCGGCGCTGGTGCCGAGAGCGACCAGCACGTCCATGTTCGCGCTGCCGGCGCGGATGGCCTTCCAGCCGGCGCGAAAAAAACGCGCGCCGAGCCAGAACTGCACCGGCGTGGCGAGCGCGAACTGCCACCATGCCGGCACCATCCAGTGGCGGCCGAAGAGCTCACCGAGCATCGGCAGCACCAGCGGCGCCGACAGCAGCGCGGCCAGCGCGACGCGCCAGCCGGCGTCGGCGCTGCCGTGCGTCGGCGCGGCGGCTCGCTCGGCGACCGCGTGCGCGTCGTAGCCGGCGCGCTGCACGGCCGCCAGCAACGCGGCCTCGTCGGCGCCGCTGTGCGCTACGCTGGCGCGGTTGGTGGCCAGGTTGACGCTGGCTTCGATCACGCCCGGCACCGCGCGCAGCGCCCGCTCGACGCGCGAGACGCACGACGCGCAGGTCATGCCGTCGATGTCGAGTTCGGTACGCGCTTGCGGCACCGCATACCCCGCACGCTCGACGGCCGCAGCCAGCGCCCGCGCCGTCGCTTCGGCGCCGACTTGCAGTTGCGCTCTTTCCGTCGCCAGGTTGACGCTGGCCGAGACCACGCCCGGCACCGCCGCCAGCGCGCGTTCGACGCGCGACACGCACGACGCGCAGGTCATGCCTTCGATCGGCAGGTTGAGTTGAATCAAACTCACGATGCACCCACTCTAGACCTTGCCATCATGTCAAGGTCTAGAGTGCAGGCATTGACGCAACACAACGAGCCTGCGATGACCATCGAGTTGACCCTGCCCGACATGACCTGCGGCCATTGCGTGAAGACGGTGACGCAAACGGCGAAGCGCCTGGACCCGGCCGCGCGCGTGCAGACCGATGTGGCAACGCACCGCGCCGTGTTCGAGACCGGCGTGGCACGCGAGATGCTTGTCAAAGCCCTGGCAGACGAAGGGTATCCCGCCTCCGACCCGCGTTAACCCCGACGCATCGGCGGCGGCGCGGCTGCCTACACTGACCGCCTCGGTTTCTCGACAGGAGTCCTCGCCACCATGAAACGTATCGCCTCGACCGCCTTTGCCGCGGCTGCGCTCGGCCTCGCCGCGGGTGCGCACGCCCAGACCTTGCGCTTCGCCAGCCAGGGCGACCCGCAGACGATGGACCCGCACTCGCAGAACGAGTCGTTCACCAACTCGGTGAATCAGCAGGTCCATGAGTACCTGATCCACCGCGACAAGCAGCTCAACTTCGTGCCCGGCCTGGCCACGTCCTGGGAGCAGGTGTCGCCGCTGAAGTGGCGCTTCAAGTTGCGACAGGGCGTGAAGTTTCACGATGGCGGCACCTTCAATGCCGACGACGTTGTCTACTCCTTCGTCCGCGCAGCACAACCGACGTCGCAGGTGGCCGTGTATTCCAACGCGGTGGGCACGCCGAAGAAAGTCGATGACTACACCGTCGAGTTCGAGATGACCAAGGTCAACCCGATCTTTCCGGACCACATCGCGCAGATCATGCTGATGGACAAGGAGTGGAGCGAGAAGAACAAGGTCACCAAGCCGCAGGACTTCAAGAACAAGGAAGAAACGTACACGGTGCTCAACGCCAACGGCACCGGGCCTTACGTCCTCGTCAAGCGCGAGCCCGGCATCAAGACGAGCTGGAAGCGCAACCCCAACTACTGGGGCAAGATCGAAGGCAACGTGCAGGAGGTCGTGTTCACGCCGATCTCCAACGACGCCACGCGCAGCGCGGCGCTGATCTCCGGCGAGCTCGATTTCATCCTCGACCCGCCGCCGCGCGACGTGGCCAAGCTGCGCAACACCGCGGGCGTCAAGGTCATCGACGGCCCGGAGAACCGCATCGTCTTCATCGGCATGGACCAGTTCCGCGACGAACTGCTCTACAGCAACGTCAAGGGCAAGAACCCGTTCAAGGACGTGCGCGTGCGCCAAGCGCTGTACCACGCGGTCGACATCGACACGATGAAGAACAAGCTGATGAGCGGCCAGAGCTTTCCCTCGGGTGGCATGACCCCATCGCCGAAGGCGTACTTCAACGACCCGAAGATTGAAACGCGCTTCCCGTTCCATCTGGCCAAGGCCAAGCAGTTGATGACCGACGCCGGCTACCCGAACGGCTTCGAGGTCCAGCTCGACTGCCCGAACAACCGCTACATCCAGGACGAAGAGATCTGCATCGCGCTGGCCGGCATGTGGCAGAAGATCGGCGTCACGGTCAAGGTGGCGACGCTGCCGCGCGTGACCTACTTCCCCAAGCTCGAAAAGTTCGACGCCAGCATGTACATGCTCGGCTGGGGCGGCTCGGTCACCGACGCCGAGACCACGCTCAC
>CADEEN010000099.1:0-2851 GCA_902826345.1 uncultured Burkholderiales bacterium
GGGAGACAGCGGTCGCCCGGCATCCTGTCAAGCTGTTCACAAGCCCCGTGCGTACCCTCGCTCACGCTGCGCTCTGATCGCCAGGATCACGACGAGATCGACAGCCTCGACATAGCGGTACAGGGCCACATAGCCTCGGGCGCGAGAGCCGATCACCAGTTCACGCTTTTCATCCGCCAGCGGCCTGCCGATCAGCGGATGCGCTTCCAGCACCGCGCAGCCATCGATCACTTCGCGGATGCGAGTGTCCGCAGCCGCGGGTTCGTGCGCTATCCAGTGCGCGAGGATGCGACCCAAGTCTTCCTCGGCCCCCGCCCCGAATTCGACCAGCGCCATGCCCAGGTCAGCGCACGAGCTTGCGGCCGCGGGGTGGCTTCACGTTTTTACCGGCAGCACGCGCGAGCAGGTACTTGCGCATCTCGTCGATGGAAATCGTCTTGCCGTCGCGCAGATAGCGCTGCCAGCGTTCGTCGGCCATGGCCTCGAAGTCTTGCTTCGCAGCGTCGGCCTTGACCCGTTCGGAAACCACTTCCAGCAGGTAGGCATGGGGCGTCTTGCCCTCGCGCTCGGCCACGCGGGTGGCGAGCGCCTTGATCTCATCGGGCAATCGCAGCGAGGTGGCAGTCATGATTGCTGTCGTGGTTTGGAATGCACAAGACTGTATCACAATCGTGATACAAACTGCGTATGCGGTTAAGGCAGCGGATGGGCCTTGCTCAAGCGCTGGCCCCACTGCGCTCGCGATTGAGCGCCAACAGCCGCCGAAGGATCTCGTCGTCGGCCATCGACGCGCTCCAGTCGGCCCAGCCGTAGGCCGCGGCCACGGCGGCGTCGAGTTGGGCGTGGGCTTGGGCGAGCCAGGCCGGGCGCTGGTTGTAGAGATTGGTCAGCGTGCGCTTGGCGAGTTCTTTTTCGAAGCCGGGCTTGCACACGATGCGGTCGGGGTACGGCGATGCTGTCATGCCCAGCGGCACGACCTCGGGCACACGCTCGGTCCACTCGGGCGGGTTCAGCCAGGCGTCGCGCAGCGTCACCAGGCGCTTGGCGGCGTGGGCAATGCTTTCGGCGATCGCGCGCACGGCGGGCGGCAGGTCGGCGGGAATCAGCGCGCCGTCGGGCTGCGTGGTCTCGGTGCGCTGGTGCGCGGTGTCGGCGGGGGTGAGGCCGGCGGGGAAGGGGAACGGGAGGAAACACTTGCTGGTCGAGTACACAGGATCGTTGCCTACACCGAGCCGCCCACCGGTCGCGACGGCCCACAGGTTGTGCGACCGGCTCGACAACAGACCAAACATCACATCATCGGCACGAGAGAACACCACGAGCTTGTGTTCGGGCGCGACGCCTTTCGGAAGCCAAACGAAGTAGCGGTGCTTGGCGGTTTCGGACGTGACGATCCAGCGTGGCATGCCTTCGCCCGCCCGGCGCAGGCCCGGCCTGGTCTCGCCGTGCAGCCACCAACGCTGAGCGCGACTCGCCCGCTTGTTTGCATCGCGCAGCGGTTTGACATTCGCCAGCACGTGCGCAAACGGCGAGTCGTACAGCGATGATTCATTCGCATCGCGTGCCGCGCCGAAATCGATGGCCCAGCGGTCGTCGGGTCGGCGCGAGATGTCAGCGCCGTTCCAGATCGGCGACAACACGTCGGCGTTGGGCCGACCGTTCGGATTGGGCAGCCGCAGCCACGCGCGCGCCGTCGCCGCTTCGATCGTGAACGGCCCGGCGAGGCAGAACCCAAAGAAAGACGCACCAGCGTTCTCCGGCAAAGGCTGCGCCGTCGTCAGGTCGAGCGACTCCGCGCCTTCGGCGACCGCCTTCAAGTCGGCGTAGATCGCGGTGACGGGCTGTGCGGCCAACTGCGCGTTCTGCGTGCTGTGGCCAAACGACACCAGCGATACGCGCACGGCGGCGCCATCGCTGACCCAAGTCTCGTCGGGCCACGCATCGAAGATGCGCGTCGCGCCGATCACCCGTTGCAGGACTTCGCGGTTGGCGCCCTGGCGAATCGAGTTCGTTGCCACCAGCCCCGCCCGCAACAGCGCCCCCACCTCAATCTGCGCCCTCGCCTTCTCGAACCAGTAGCAAACCAAATCCGCACCGCCCGGCACGCGGCCTTTGTACGCGGCGCGCAGTGCTTCGGTGTACTCATCGCCGAGTTCGCCGCGCATCTTCTTGTCGCCGACGAACGGTGGGTTGCCGATCACCGCATCGGCCGTCGGCCACGGGGCTTCGACAAGCTCAGCCCGACCCTTCGACAAGCTCAGGGCGATCGGTCGTTGACCCTTCGAGACCTCAGGGCGAACGGGGGCGAGCAACGCATCGCGGCACTCGATGTGATCCAGCGGCTCCAGCACCGGCCGCGTCTTGAACGCATAGCCCTTGTCGATGCGCCATTGCAGCTCGCCGATCCACACCGTGACGCGCGCCAGCTCCGCGGCGTACTCGTTCAGCTCGATGCCGAGCACGTTGTGCGGGCCGGTGCCGTCGTGCTGGCGCTCCAGGCCGAGCGCCTCGGCTTCGAAGTTGACCTGGTGCTCGATGTCCTTCAGCGCCTTCAACGCCAGGTAAAGAAAGTTGCCGCTGCCGCAGGCAGGGTCGAGCACGCGAAACGCCTTGAGACGTTCGAGGAAGGCGACGAACGCCGCCTGCGCATCGCGGTACGCCTTGTCGCCATGCCTCCTGCTCTTGGCCAGCGCCTTGCCGATCGCCGCTTTGCTCTCTTGCCACTCGGCGAGCAGCGGGCGCACGACCACCGGCTCGACCAGCCGCAGGATCGTCGCCGGGTCGGTGTAGTGCGCACCGAGCTGGCTGCGCTTGGCGGGGTCCAGGCCGCGCTCGAACAGGGTGCCGAAGA
>CADEEN010000099.1:2951-11678 GCA_902826345.1 uncultured Burkholderiales bacterium
CCGAGCTGGCTGCGCTTGGCGGGGTCCAGGCCGCGCTCGAACAGGGTGCCGAAGATGGTGGCGTCGATGGCGCTCCAGTTCAGCGCGCTGGCCGCCTTGAGCGCCAGCACGTCGGCCTCGGCCAGCGGCGGCAGGTCGATGCGCTGGAACAGGCCGCCGTTGAACCAGGGCACATCTTCGACGCCGAACAGGCTGCCGTCGCGCATGGTCTCGAAGAGCCTGCCGAGTTGCGTGCGCAACGCGTCGGGCGCGATGCGCACGCCGACCAGGCGCTCGAACAGGCGCACCGGCAGCAGGCCCACGTCTTCGGCGAAGAAGCAGAAAACGCATTGCGTGAGGAAGTGGCTGACGCGCTCGGGCGCGACGCCGGCCGCACGCAAGCGCTCCGCGGTGGCGGCAAAGGTGCGCGCCGCTTCTTCGGTGATCTCGCGGTTGCTGCGCTTGGGCCGCCAGGCTTCGGGCTCGGTCCAGAGCGTGCGCAGGCGCTGCTGCACGTCGGGCCGCGTCACGTCTTCGAGCGCGAAGACGTGGCGCTCGCTCGGCGTGCCGGTGAAATGCGTGTGCACTTCGAGCTTCAAGCGGTCGCTGACCACCAGCAGCGGCGGGCTTTCCAGCGGCAGCGCGTACATCATCAACTGCCGCAGCGCGCCTTCGAGGCTCTTGCCCGGTGCCTTGTACTCCCAGGCGAAGTGGCCCTTGAGCCAGACGTCGGCAAAGCCATCGGTGCGCCCGGCCGCGCTGCCGGTCTTGGTGACGCCGCGCTCGAAGCAGTAGCGCTCGGGGTCGTCGGGTTCGGCCACGCCGAGCAGGCGGCACAGGTCGATGAAGTGGGCTTGTGCGCCGGCGCGTTCGGTCAACTCGTAGGCCGGGCCACCGGGGCCCCACTTGCGCACGAAGTCTTTGGCTTGCATCGCCGCGGATTTCAACACGGCCGGTTGCCGGGCTGCGACGCGGCCGCACGCGGTGTGCGATGCGAGGCGATGCGATGATCACGCCATGACGCATCGCAGCCTGGCCCTTTACAGCGCCGCCTTGATCGCGCTGCTCGCGCTGTCCGCCTACAAGCCGCACGACCTGCCGACCTGGGCGATGGAGGTGGCGCCGGTGGTGATCGTGCTCATCATCCTGTGGCTCAGTCGCGAGCGCTTCCCGCTGACGCCGCTGCTCTACGCGCTGATCTTCGTGCACGCCTGCGTGCTGATCCTCGGCGGGCACTACACCTACGCCCGCGTGCCGCTCGGCGACTGGATGCACAGCGCCTTCGGCCTCGCGCGCAACCCGTACGACGGCATCGGCCACATCGCGCAGGGCTTCATCCCGGCGATCGCCGCGCGCGAGCTGCTGCTGCGTCACACCGGTTTGCAGCGCGGCGCGTGGCTGTTCGTGGTGATCGTGCTCGCCTGCCTCGGCGTGAGTGCGCTCTACGAGCTGATCGAGTGGGGCGCCGCCGTCGCGCTCGGACAGGGCGCCGAAGAATTCCTCGGCACGCAGGGCGATCCGTGGGACACGCAGAAGGACATGGCGCTGGCGGGTGTGGGCGCGGTGGCGGCGCTGCTGACCTTGTCGCGTTGGCACGATCGGCAGCTCGCCGCGCTGCCGCTGCGTTGAAGCGCTTGTCGATCGACATGCAACTCGTCAGACCCGCAACCGAACATCTGGCCGCCTACACCGCCGCGCTGCGCCGCGGCTGGTCGGCCGACAACGTGCGCGGCGCGGTCGCGGCGCAGGAGCAACTGCAACGCATCGAGCAGGATGCCGCCGCCTTCCTCGCGTCGCTCGACGACCGCGAGGCCAAGGGGCCGCCGATCACGCTGCCCGACGGCAGCACAGCGCAGCGCATCCCGGGCTTCGTGCGCTGGATGTGGGACGACGGCGCGTTCTGCGGCAGCATCGGTTTTCGGTGGCAGCCGGGCAGCGCGGCGCTGCCGCCGCACGTGCTCGGCCACATCGGCTACGCCGTCGTGCCGTGGCAGCAGCGGCGCGGCTTTGCCACCGCGGCGCTGCGCGCGCTGCTGCCCGAGGCGCGCGCACTCGGCCTGCCCTACGTCGAGATCACGACCGATGCCGGCAACCCGGCGTCGCAGCGTGTGATCGAGAAATGCGGCGGTGTGTTCTACGAGCACTACACGCAGCCGGCCGCGTACGGCGGCAAGGCCGGTTTGCGCTTTCGCATTTCGACATGAGCACCATCACCCTCGACGCGCTGCGCCGCCACGCCGTGGCGCGCAACCTGTTCACGCCGACGACGTTGCCGAAAGCCATCGCGCGCCTGGGCTTCCTCCAGGCCGACCCGATCCGCGCACCGGCGCGGGCGCAGGACCTGACGCTGCGCCACCGCGTTGCCGACTACCGCGCCGGCGATCTCGAAGCGCGCTACCCGAAGCTCGCCGTCGAGGAAGACTTCTTCGTCAACTACGGCTTCGTCACGCGCGATCTGCACCGGCTGATGCACCCGCGCACCGCACGCACGGTGTGGCCTGCCGCGCGCTGGACGCAAGCCAACGAGGTGCTGGCCTTCGTGCGCGAGCGCGGCGTGGTGCATCCGCGCGAAGTCGATGCGCAGTTCAGCCACGGCAAGACGCGCAACTGGTTCGGCGGCTCGACCAACGCCAGCACGCAACTGCTCGACGGCATGCACTACCGCGGCCTCGTGCGCGTGGCGCGGCGTGAAGGCGGTACACGGTGTTTCGCCGCACGGCCGTTGCACGAGGCCGCGCCCGACCCGGCCGCCGCGCTCGACGCGATGGTGGACGTGCTCGTCGCCAAGTACGCGCCGCTGCCGGCGCCGTCGCTCTCCGCGCTGGTGATGCACCTGGCGTTCGGCGCGCCGCAGTGGCGCGATGCGCGCCGGCCCGCGCTGGCCCGCGCGCGGCAGCGCCTGCCGCACGCCACGATCGACGGCGTCGCCTGGTACTGGCCGGCCGGCGAGAACCCGGCGTCGAAGCGTCACCTGCCCGACGACGCCGTGCGCCTGCTCGCGCCGTTCGACCCGCTGGTGTGGGACCGGCGCCGCTTCGAGCTCTTCTGGCGCTGGCCGTATCGCTTCGAGGCCTACACGCCGGCGCCGAAACGGCAACTCGGCTACTACGCGCTGCCACTGTTGTGGCGCGAGCAGGTCGTCGGCTGGGCCAACGTCGGCGTGCGCGACGGCCGATTGCAGCCGGCCGTCGGCTTCTTCGGCGCGCGCCCCGCTGACGCCGGCTTCGCCGCCGCGGTGGACGACGAGCTGCATCGCCTGCACCGCTTCCTCGGGCTGTGAACATGCCGCGGCGCGACGGCACGCTGCCGTTGTGGCCGCTGGCGCTGATCGCCGGGCTGCTGCCGGCCGTCGCGGCGCTCACGGCCTTCGCGCTGGCGCTGCACGCCGGGCTGGTGCCGGCGTGCAACCCGTTCTTCGACGGCTGCGTTTCGATCAGCCGCGCCGCGCGCCACGGCTTGCCCAACCATGTCTTTCGCGCGCTGGTGCTGCCGGCAGCGACGCTGCAGGCGCTGCTGTGGCTGCTGCAGGCGCAGGCGCTGCAGGCAGCAGGCGGCGCCGCGCTTCGACGCAGTGCTCTCGCGCTGGCCGCCATCGGCGTGATTGCGGGCCTCTGCCTCGTGCTCTACGGCAGCTTCCTCGGCACCGAGGGCGCGGCCTACCGCTGGCTGCGGCGCTACGGCACCGTCGGCTACTTCGGCGGCACCTGCGTCGCGTTGCTGCTGCTCGCACGGGCGTTGCAGCGCCTGCGCGCGTCGCAGGCGCTGCTGTTGCCGCGCACGCACGAGCGCCTGCTGCTCGTCTTGCTGGGCCTCATCGTCGCGCTCGGCTTGGGCAATGCGCTGGCCGGCGCAGGGGCCGACGCGCTGATGAAAGACCGTGTCGAGAACGTCACCGAGTGGTGGGGCGCGCTCGGCCTGACGCTGGGCTTCGTCACGCTGGCGTCGCTGTGGCGGAGATGGGAATTGCGCCTGCGCATCACGCGCGGCGATTGATCCGCCGTCAGAATTCACGACTTCCGAGCAACCGGATCATCGCCATGGCAGCGCAAAAACTTTGGGCCGGCGCCAGCGGCTACGCGTACAAAGAGTGGCAGGGCAGCTTCTACCCCGAGAAGATCAAGCCCGAAGCGATGCTCGCCTGGTACGCCGAGCGGCTGCCCTCGGTGGAGATCAACAACACCTTCTACCGCCTGCCCAAGGCCGAGGTGTTGGCGCATTGGGCCGAGGTCACCCCGGAGGCTTTTCGCTTCTCGATCAAGGCCTCCAAGCGCATCACGCACATCGCGCGGCTGGCCGCCGACGCTGCGGCCGAGCCGCTTGCGTACCTGTACAAGAACCTGGCCGCGCTCGGCGACAAGCGCGGGCCGGTGTTGTTCCAACTGCCGCCGTTCCTGAAGAAGGACACGGTGCGCTTGCAGGAGTTTGTGCAACTGCTGCCCGACGGCCACCGCGCCACCTTCGAGTTCCGCCACGACAGCTGGTTCGACGACGACGTCTACGCGCTGCTGAAGAGCGCCGGCGCGTCGCTGTGCGTCTCCGAGCGCGAAGACAGCACGCCACCACCGCTGGTGCAAACCGCGCCGTGGGGCTACGTGCGGCTGCGACTGGAGCACTACAGCGACGCCGATCTGGCCGCGTGGGCCGAGCGCTTCGCCGCGACGCCGTGGCAGGAGGTGCACGCGTACTTCATGCACGAGCCGACGGCGCCCGGCTACGCGGCGGCGCTGCTGGCGCAACACCAAGCGTCTTGAGCGCAGCCGTCAGCGTCTGCTTGCAGCGCGCGTAGTCGGCCCACGGATCGACGCTCTCGAACGACAGGTGCTCGCGCGCCGTGCGCACGCTCCACTGGTCGCTGCGTTTGAGTGAGGCCAGGTCGTCCCAGGCGATCGGCATCGAGACACCGAGCCCTGGCCGCGAGCGCGCCGAGAACGCGGCGGCCGTGGTCGCGCCATGGTTGTTGCGCAGGTAATCGACGAAGAGCTTGCCGACGCGGTTGGCCGCGCCCATCTTGGCCGTGAAGCGCTGCGGGATCACCTTTGCGATGTGCTGCACGGCGGCCTGCGCGAAGGCCTTCACCGTGGGCCAGTCGTCACGCGGTGTCAGCGGCACGACGACGTGCAGTCCTTTGCCGCCGCTCGTCTTCAGCCAGCTCTGCAAGCCCAGTTCCTGCAGCAGGTGGCGCACCAGCGTCGCCGCTTCCTGCACCCGCTCCCAGCGCTCGCCTTCGCCGGGGTCGAGGTCGAAGACCACGCGGTCGGGTTGGTCGATCTTTTTGATCGTCGCGTTCCAGGTGTGGAACTCGATGACGTTCATCTGCGCCGCACCGATCAGCGCCTTGGCCGTCGGCACTTCGAGCAGCGAAGCGTGGCCGGGCCACAGCGCAGCGTCGAGCTCCTTGATGCCGGCGATCTGCAGCGACTCGATGTGCTTCTGAAAAAACAGCTCGCCGCCGACGCCCGTGGGGCCGCGCACCAGCGAGCACGGCCGGCCCTTCAGGTGCGGCAGCATCCACTCGGCCACCGACTCGTAGTAGCGCACCAGCTCCAGCTTGGTGATGCCGGTGCTGGCATCGATGATGCGCTCCGGGTGCGAGACCTTGATGCCGCCGACGATGCTGCTGCCCGCGGTGACGATTGCCGGGCCCTCGGGCATCACGGCGCTCTCGCGCTTGACCGTCTTCGCGTCCTTGTCCAGACGCAGGCCGAGAAACTTGGCGTGCCGGACCTGGCTGTCGGGCGTCCATTCAGAGAACTCGACCTCGGCGACGAGCTTCGGCTGCACGAAGTGCTGCGCCGCCACGTCGCGCACGGCCCAACGGTGCTGATGTAAGGGCTTGGCACCGAACGGCGACGCCATAACCTCGATCTTCTTCAGCTGCGTCTTCAGCTTCGCCGCGGTCTTCGCGTCCCAACCCGTGCCGACGTTGCCGACGTACATGAGCTGTCCGCCGTCGTCGTGCACGCCGAGCAGCAGGCTGCCGATTTCAGCCTCGCCGCTCGAACGGTCGCTGTAGCCGGCCACCACGAACTCCTGGCGCCGCTTGTTCTTCAGCTTCAGCCAGGTCTCCGTGCGGCGCGATTCGTAGGGCGAATCCTTGCGCTTGGCGATCACGCCTTCCAGGCCCATGCGCCGCGCCGATTCGAGGATCGAGGCAGCGTCGGCATCGAAGTCGGCGGAAAAGCGCAGGTGATCGTGCGGATGCTCGTCGAGCAACTGCTTCAGCAACTGCCGCCGCTGCACCAGCGGCGTTGCGCGCAGGTCGTGACCTTCGAAGTACGGCAGGTCGAAGAGAAAGTAGTCGATGCTCTCGGTGCGCGAGCGGTCGAAGGCGTTTTGCAGCGCGTTGAACTCCGGCGTGCCGTTCTTGCCGATGACGACGATCTCGCCGTCGAGCCATGCGCTCTCGAGCTTCAAGCTCTGCACCGCTTTCACCAGCGCCGGCATCTTGGCCGACCAGTCGTGGCCGCCGCGCGTGATCAGCTTGACTTTGCCGTCGTCGATGCGCGCCATCACGCGGTAGCCGTCGAGCTTGATCTCGTAGGCCCACGCGCCCGAGGTCGGCGCGGCGCTGGCCAGGCTGGCGAGTTGCGGCGCCAGCGTCGCCGGCAGCGGCGCTTTGACAGCGCCCGTGGGTCCGGCGCTGCTCGTCGTCGCCTTCAGCGGTTTCGCAATCACGCTGTCGGGCAACGCACTGACCACGTCGTACTCGTTGCGCGGCTTCGCGTATCGGTCACGCTTCTTGAACAGCAGCCACGCATCCTGCTTGTCACCCGGCTTGGCGATGCGCACCAGCTCCCAGAGGCCGAACAGCTTGTGCCCGTGCAGCGTGAACACCAGCTTGCCGTCCTTCAAGCCCTGTGGCGGATCGACCGCGGGCGCCCAGGTGCCGCGGTCCCAGACGATGACCGTGCCCGCGCCGTACTGCTTGGGCGGGATCGTGCCTTCGAAGCTGTTGTACGACAGCGGATGGTCCTCGACATGGATCGCCATGCGCATGTCCTTCGGGTCGTAGCTCGGCCCCTTCGGCACCGCCCACGACCACATCACACCGCCCCACTCGAGCCGGAAGTCGTAGTGCAAGCGGCTGGCGTGGTGCTTCTGCACGACGAAGGCGAGCTGCGATCCTGAGGCAGCGACATCGCCACGCGGCTCGCTGGTGACGGCGAAGTTGCGCTTGGCCCAGTAGCGCGCCAGCGGGTCGTCGGGCTGCGGCTTGTGCGCCATGCCGTGCTCTATCGCTGCAGCCTCTTGTAGGCGCTGAAATGCCGCAGCGCGCCACGCGTGTCGCCGATCTGTTCGCGCAGCCGGCCCAGGTTGTAGTGCGCGTCGGCCAGCGTCGGGTCGAGTGCGAGGCTCCGTTCATAGCTCGCCATCGCCTCGGGCAGGCGCTCCAGGTGATCGAGCGCGACGCCGCGATTGAAATGGATCAGTGACGACGCCGGGCAATGCCGCACGGCGTCATCGGACAGGCTTGCCAGCTCGGCGAAGCGCTCGGCGACGCAGAGCATCGCGCCCAGGTTCAGATACGCCGCTTCGAACCCGGGTGCCAGCGCAATCGCCTGCCGGTAGGCGGCCTCGGCAGCGGCGGCGTCGCTGCCCTCCAACGCCACCGCACGCTCGAACCACGACGACGTGTCGCTGTCACGCGTCAGGAACGCCACGCTGCCGGCCACAGGCGCGACCTCGAAGTCCATCAGCAACTGCCCGCTGTCGGCCTGCCATTGCCCTTGCGGCGAGCGCACCGCCACGTCGGCGCCGATGGCGGTGATGCGCAGCCCGGTCAGCGGCAACTCCTGCGGCAGCGTGGCCTTGAGCCGCGCCAATGAGCGCAGGATCTTGCGCGGCGGAATCTTCGACGCCTGCAACGCATGCGCGGTGCGCAGCAGCATCAAGTCCTGGAACGTGAAGCGCCACTCGTTGCGCGGGCCACGCGTCGGCGAAACGAAACCCTCGGCGATCAAGCCGGCGACGACGCTGCGCGACAGGCCCAGCATCGCCTGAACGCGGCGCAGGGTGTAGGTTGAAGCCTCGTCGTCGTCGGCGGCGCGCGTCACTTCCTGGCGCGGGCCTGTTTGGGCGCAGCGGCGGTCTCTTCGCTCTTCGCCACCGAAGCGCGTTTGGCGCCCTTGCGCTCTTTGGCCGCAGGCGCGTCAGCCGGCTCGACGACCACCGGCTGCCCCGCCGCGCCCTTCTTGCCCAGGCTGGCGCGCAGCGCGTCCATCAGGTCGATCACCTGCGCCGTGCTCGGCGCTTCGTCGTGCGCCGAAGCCACGACTTCCTTGCCGGCGATCTTCTCGTCGATCGCGGCGAGGATGCGCTTCTTCTCTTCGTCGACGTACTGCGCGGGGTCGTACGCGTCCTGCGAAATCTGATCGATCAGTTGCAGCGCGAGCTGCAGCTCACCCGCACTCACCGTCACCGGCTCGATGCCCAAATCCTTCAGCGAGCGCACCTCGTCGGCGTAGAGCAGTTGCTGCAGCACCAGGCCGTCTTCCACCGGCCGCACCTGGACCACGTACTGCTTGCTCTTCCAGGCCCACTTCGCCAGCGCGCAGCGGCCGCTCTTGCGCATCGCCTCGGCGAGCAAGGCATACGGCTTGCCGCCGCGCTTGTCGGGCGCGATGAGATAGGCCTTGTCGTAGAACAGCGGATCGACCGACTTCTCGGGGATGAAGGCCATGATCTCGATCGTCGGGCTGCTGGCTTCTTCGAGCGCCTTCAGCTCCTCTGGCGAGAACAGCACGAAGC
>CADEEN010000100.1 GCA_902826345.1 uncultured Burkholderiales bacterium
AAGCGGCTTCGCCGCCTCCCCCTCAGGGAGGCAACGCCAGCGGCCAGGCGGAGCCCGATCCGCGGCGTTCGCTCGGACCTGCTCAGCAGCTGGGCTTCGACAGCGAGGCCGTCTTCTCCGGCGGCAACGATGTGACCCTGCTGTCCGGTGGCGACGAGCTGTTCCCGGCGATGCATGCGGCCATCGCGTCGGCGCGCGACGAGGTCTGGCTGGCGACCTACATCTTTCACCACGACGACGCCGCGCGCGCGATGGCGCAGTCGCTCGCCGCTGCGGCGCGCCGCGGCGTACGCGTGCGCGTGGTCATCGACGGCTTCGGCTCGAAGGCCAGCCTGCCGGCGCTGCGCAAGTGGTTCGACGGCAGCACGGTGGCGCTGGCCGTGTTTCGCCCGCTCGACCGCTGGACGGCGTACCTGCAGCCGGGGCAGTTGCGCCGCCTGCACCAGAAGCTGCTGGTCGTCGACGACGAGCTCGGCTTCGTCGGCGGCATCAACATCATCGACGACCGCATGGACATGAACCACGGCCGCACGGACACGCCGCGCCTGGACTTCGCCGTGGCGCTGCGCGGCCCGGTGGTGCAGCCGGTGGCGCAGACCGCGCGCGCGATGTGGACGCGCGCCGCCTTCGGCCACGAGTGGCGCGAGGAGCTGCTCTCGCTGGCGCGCAGCGCCGAGCCGCTGTCGGGCGCGCGTTCACTGCTGCAGCAGTTGCGCATCGTGCCGCGGCCCAAAGCGCCGATGGCCGAGGTGCTGCATCCCGTGCAGGCGGCCTTCGTCGTGCGCGACAACCTGCGCCAGCGCCGCGCCATCGAGCGCAGCTACATCCATGCGCTCGAAGACGCACGCACGCGCATCGACCTCGTCTGCCCGTACTTCTATCCCGGGCGCATCTTTCGCCGCACGCTGCGCCATGCCGCCCAGCGCGGCGTGCGGGTGCGTTTGCTGCTGCAGGGCAAGCTCGACTACCGCATGGCGGGACTGGCCGCACAGGTGCTGTACGACGAATTGCTGACGCAGGGCGTGCGCATCTACGAGTACATGCCGGCCTTCCTGCACGCCAAGGTGGCGCTCGCCGACGACGAGTGGGCGACGGTGGGCAGCTCGAACATCGATCCGCTGTCGCTGCTGCTCAACCTCGAAGCCAACGTCGTCGTTCGCGATGCGCGTTTTTCGGCGTCGCTCGCTGCCGCATTCGATCGGGCGTTGGAGGATGCGCGCGAAGTCACCGCGCCGCCGGTGCCGCGCGGCTGGCTGGCCACGCTGCGCCGCGGCTTCGTCGCCTGGACGGCGCATTGGGCGATGCGCATCGCCGGCCTCAGTGGCAGGTATTGACCACCCCCGAAGCGCCTTCGGTGCCTCCCCCTTGAGGGGTGCTACCTCAGCGTCTTGCCGAAGCAGCAGCTCGTCGGGTCACCGACGAAGTTGCCGTACGGCGGGATGCGGCGCCAGCCGGCGGCGCGGTACAGCGCGGCGGCAGGCTTGTGCCGCGTGCCGGTTTCGAGCAGCAGCCGCCGATAACCGAGCGCCAACGCATCGGCTTCCAGACGCGCCAGCAGCGCGCGGCCGACGCCTTCGCGACGCGCCTGCGGCGTGACGAACATTCGGCGCAGCTCGCCGCGCTGGCCGTCGAGACGGCGCAAGGCGCCGCAGCCGACGGCCACGCCCTCGCGCCAAGCCAGCAGATAGACCTCGCGCTCGCCGAGCGGCGTGTTGGTCGGTGCCGGGCTGCCGGGCGCGAACAGTTCGGGGTAGAGCGCTCGCGCCTCGCGCGCCGCTTCGGCCAGCAGGGCCAGCGCCTGCAGATCCATCGGATCGATCGGTTCGATGACCAGCGGCGCGATGACCGCGTCCATCACGGCAGAATCGGTCATCGAGGCAGCATGCTCGCGAACAGGCACAGCGCGGAGAGTTCGCGCTCGACGTCGATCGGGAATCCGCGCCGCCCTCTGCGGCGGTCGTTGAGCAGGTTCTCGAACACCTCGTCGCGCGACTCGGGATCGGGCCAGGCATCAACGATCGAGTTGATGACACGCGCATAGCGCTGCATCGTGATCATCGGTCGCAAGTCCTCGGGCAGCTCGGCCAGCCATTTCATGCTGCGGCCGGTGAGCGCGCGATCGGTGGCCAGCGCCTTGCGCCGCACCTTCGCCCAGTATTCGGGACTCAGCAGCGAGGCCATCGCGGCGTCGATTTCGTCGAGCGCCTCGCGCGCGGATTCGATGGACACCTGCTCGAAGTCCATCATCCCGGATGGTCGCGGGACGTAAGCGGTTTTTTGCGGGACACGGCGCTTGGCAGTCATGGCGGACACCATTTTGTTCGGGCCTCGCCGCTGCCCGGCGGGAATGTGTCACACGGCGCTGTGCTTTCAGGCGCCAGTCTGGTGCAAATGTCGGTGCAGCGCGGGCTCGGCGGCAAGGCGGCCGACCTCGATGCCGCGCCAGTTGCGCAAGGTCACGTTCGACAACCCGGCCAGCAGCGCACGCTCGGCGTCGTTGCGCGCCACGCCCAGCGCTTCGAACAACGCCGCCACCGCAACTTCACAGGCGCGGGCGTTGTTGCCGTCATCCATCTTCAGCGCCAGGCCCCAGCCCGCGTCGGGCAGCGCGGCGCAGTACATGCCTTCGGCGCCGACCTTGCAGAACACGCGCTCGCCGAACACGGCCATGACGCGGCTGTCGACGCGCGTGCTGCCGCCAACCATGAACGGCGCGGCGGCGACCGCGGCACGCAATCGCTTCGCTGCGGCCGCGCGGCCCGGCGTCAGGCCCTGGCCGGTGGCCACGCGCGCGAACGCGTGCGCGAGTTGCGTCAACGCAATGCCGAAGGTCGGTATCGAACAGCCGTCGGTGGCGCGCGGCGCGCGGGCGAGGTTGCAGCCGGTGGCGCTCTCGACGGCGGCGTTGACTTCGCGCATCAGCGGATGGTCGGGTGCCACGTAGCCGCTGAGGAAAGCGCGGCGATCGGCTTCGCCGGCCATGACGCAACCGAGGCAGACGAAGCCGGCATGTTTGCCCGAGCAGTTGTTGTGCAGCGCGCTCGGTTGCTCACCGGCAGCGGCCAGCGCCAGCTTGGCCGCTTCGTTGTACGGCCAGTGCGTGCCGCACTCGAGCACGCTGTCGTCGAGCCCGGCCTTGGACAACACCCCGGCGGCAGTGCGCACATGCGCGGCCTCGCCGTCGTGCGACGCGCAGGCCAGCGCCAGCTCGTCGTCGGTCAGGCCGAAGCGCTCGGCGGCGCCGCTTTCCACCAGGGGCAGGGCCTGCAGGATCTTGATCGCCGAGCGCGGATACACGGGACGCGCGATGTCGCCGCGCGCAGCGACGACGGCACCCGCCGCATCGACGACGGCGTATGCGCCACGATGGAACGATTCGACGATGTCGCCGCGCCAGGCTTCAACCAGGATCGGATTCATTGGGGGTTCCACGAAGAGGCTTGCGGGTACGCGACAGACTTCTCATCCGTATCTTCCCCACCCAACAAGGGGATACATACACAAGCTGCGGGCCGCGTCCTACATTTTGCGTCGGCCTTCCATCCCGAACGCCGAAGTCAACACGAACAGGAGACTTTCCATGAAGTCGTTCTCCCTCTGCGCCATCGCTGCGGCCACGCTCTGCCTCGCAAGTCCAGCCGCGCTGGCTCAGCAAAACATCGAGAAGCTGAAGCAAATGCGCGTCGCCACCACCGACCTGAACATCCCGGTGGTGGCGCAGGGTGGCGCCAATGCGGCGGCGATCAAGGAGAACCTGAAGCGCATCAAGATGCCCGATGGCTTCAAGATCGAGCTCTTCGCCATCGTGCCCGACGCGCGCCACATGGCTGTCGGCCCGAGCACCAACATGCTCTTCGTCGGCACGCGCAAGACCACGGTCTGGGCCGTCACCGACCGCAACTCCGACGGCACGGCCGACGAGGTCAAGTCCTTCGCGCCCTCGCTGAAGTTCACCAACCCCAACGGCGTGTGCTGGACGAAGGACGGCTTCCTGATCGTGGCGGAGCACAACCGCGTGCTCAATTTCCCTGCGGCCGAGTTCTTCTACGAGGGCCCGGACGTGGCGGTGATCGAGGTGGCCAAGCAGGGCACGCTGATCCCGCCCGACGAAGAAAGCTACAACCACGGTGCGCGCACCTGCCGCGTCAGCGACGACGGCAAGCTCTACATCACGCTGGGCCAGCCCTTCAACGTGCAGCCGAAGGAAAAGGTGGCGTTGTACGAGCAGATCGGCATCGGTGGCATGGTCCGCATGGATCCTTTCGACGGCTCGAAGCGCGAGGGCCTGGCCCAAGGCGTGCGCAACTCCGGGGGCATGGACATCAACACGAAGGACAAGACCGTCTGGTTCACCGACAACCAGACCGACGGCATGGGCGACGACACGCCGCCCGGGGAACTCAACCGCATCACGAAAACAGGCGGCGAGCACTTCGGCTACCCGTTCATTCACGGCAACAACGTGCAGATCGCCGGCACGGCGGCCGCACCTGACTTGAAGGACATGAAGGCGCCGGCGGCCTGGACGAAACCGCAGGTCGAGTTCCCCGCGCACCAGGCGCAACTCGGCATGACGTTCTACAACGGCAAGCAGTTCCCGGCGCAGTACCAGGGCGGCGCCTTCGTCGCCGCGCACGGCTCGTGGAACCGCACCAAGGCCAGCGGCGGCCTGATCAACTTCGTCTCGATGAAGGCCGATGGCACGGCCGACAAGAGCACGGTGTTCGCCGAAGGCTTCCTCGACAGCGACACCGGCAGCTACCGCGGCCGGCCGGTCGATGTGGCGGTGTGGAAGGACGGCTCGCTGCTGGTGTCGGACGACTACGCCGGCGCGATCTACCGCATCTCGTACAAGCCATGAAGCTGATGAAGGCCACCGCGGTGCAAGCCGCGGCGGCTTTTCTTCTGCTGTTGCCTTCGCTGGCGCCGGCGCAGAGCAAAGCGCCGGCGGCGGCGCAGGCCTGCAGCACCTGCCACGGCGCCAACGGCTTGTCCACGCTGCCCAACGCGCCGCACCTGGCCGGGCAGCCCGCCATCTACATAGCAGAGCAGATGAAGGCCTATCGCAGCGGCAAACGCTCGCACGAGGTGATGAACGTCGTCGCCAAGCCGCTCTCCGACGCCGACATCGACGCGCTCGCGGCGTGGTACGCCTCCATCAAGATCGAAGTCAAGATGCCGTGACGCGCCCGTGACAATGGGCGCATGCCGCCTGTTGCCCTGGCCCTCGTGCTCACCGCCGCGTTGCTGCATGCACTGTGGAACATCGCGGCAAAGAAGGCCGGCGGCAACCACCATTTCGCTTTTGCCTCGGTGCTGATGACCGTCGTGCTGTGGACGCCCGTCGCAGCGTGGTTCGGACTGAACGAGTGGCAGCGCTGGGGCAGGGTCGAGTGGGGCGTGCTCGGCGCCAGTGCGCTCGTGCACGTGCTGTATTTCTCCGTGCTGCTCACCGGCTATCGCAAGGCCGACCTGACGGTGGTCTATCCGGTGGCGCGCGGCAGCGGGCCGCTGCTGGCATCCATCGGTGCCGTGCTGATCCTCGGTGAAGTGATCACGCTGCTCGGTGCTGCAGGCATCCTCGCCGTGTGCGGCGGCGTGTTCCTGATCGCCGGCGGCACGAAGCTGTTCAGCGGCAGCGGCGCAGAACACGACAAGGCCATGACCGGCGTTCGCTGGGGTGCGGCCACCGGCGCGCTGATCGCCTGCTACACCGTGATCGACGGCTATGCCGTCAAGGTGCTGCTGATCGGGCCGGTGCTGGTGGATTACGTCGGCAACGTGCTGCGCGTGCCGCTGTTGGCGGTGCCGGTGCTGCGCGACCGCGGCGGCTTCGCGCCGGCGTGGCGCACGCAGTGGAAGCATGCGCTCGTCGTCGCGGTGCTCGGGCCGCTGGCCTACATCCTCGTGCTCTACGCGGTGACGATGGCGCCGTTGTCGCATGTGGCGCCGGCGCGCGAAGTCTCGATGCTGTTCGCCGCGCTGATCGGTGGCCGCTTGTTGGGCGAGGGCGATCGTGCGTTGCGCCTCGTCGGCGCCGCATGCATCGCCGCAGGGGTGATTGCACTGGCGTCGGCGTGACCGCCACCCTGCGTTGACAATCCGGCTCATGGACTCCGTCTCACAGATCGCCCTCGGCGCCGCGATCGGCATGGCCGTGATGGGCCGCCGCACGGCACTGTGGAAAAGCGCGGCCTGGGGCGCCGTCGCCGGCACGCTGCCCGACCTCGACGTCTTCATCGACCATGGCGATGCCATCGCCAACATGGTGCTGCACCGCGGCGAAACGCACGCCCTGTTCTGGCTGACGCTGTTCTCGCTGCCGTTCGCGGCGGCCGTCGCGCGGCTGCACGGGCAGTGGCCGCTGTGGCGACGCTGGTGGCTGGCGCTCTGGCTCGTGCTGATCACGCACCCGCTGCTCGACGCGATGACGGTCTACGGCACGCAACTCGCACTGCCATGGTCGAACCATCCGTTCGGCGTCGGCAGCATCTTCATCATCGATCCGCTGTACACGCTGCCGCTGCTGGCCGGTGCGGCCATCACGCTGGCCACGACGCGCCTGCGCGCCAACGTGCTCGGATTGGTGCTGAGTACGGCCTACCTCGGCTGGGGCGTGGCCGCACAGCATCACGTGGGCAACATCGCCAAGAGCACGCTCGTGCGCCAGGGCATAGTGGCCGAGCGCGTGCTCGTCACGCCGACGGCCTTCAACACCGTGGCCTGGCGCGTGGTCGTGATGCAGCGCGATCACTACCTCGAAGGCTTCTACTCGCTGCTCGACAGCCAGCGCACGATCGCGTTCGATCGCTTCGAGCGTGGCGCCGCGATCGAAGCCGAGGTCAGCGGCATTCGGGGCTACGAGCGCATTCGCGACTTCAGCCGCGGCTTCTACGCGCTGCGCCAGGATGGGCCGCGCCTGCTGATCAGCGACCTGCGCATGGGCCAGGAGCCGGCCTACACGTTCACCTTTGCGATCGCCGAGCGGGCAAGTCCGGCCAAGCCGCTGGCTGTGCCCGAGCAGGTCGGCACGCGGCCCGATCTCGGAAAATTCCTGCCCTGGTTGTGGCGACGCATTGGCGGCGATCCGTCGCCGCCGCCGCGTTAACGGCGCTTCAACACGATCGCCAACTCCGTCCACCCCACCGGATGCGGCACGGCAGCGTGGGGCGGCGCCGGCCAAGCCCACTGCGGATCTGGCAACAGCGCACGCACGGCGTTGATGTCCATGTGATACGGCGGCCCGTCGATGCGGCCTTCGCTCGCGCTGTCGCGGCGGCACTGCATCGCCATCAACAGCAACGCGCCGCCGGGCCGCAACCACGCGTGCAGTTGCGCCGCATACGCAGGCCAGTTATCGGGATGCAGCGCGCACCAGCAGGTTTGTTCGTACACCACGTCGAGCGGCGAAGTCGGTTGCCATGCGAGCACGTCGGCTTCAACGAGTTGCGCGCTTGCGCCGTGTGCAACCAGGCGCTGCCGCGTCAGCTCGATTGCCGCGCTCACGTAGTCGATCGCGGTGACATCACACCCGCCTTGCGCCAGCGCGAGCGCGTCGTGCCCGCTGCCGCAGCCCGGCACCGCGATGCGCAAACCGGCGCGCAGCGTGCCCTCGGCAAACCACGCCGCAATATGCGGCCCGGGCGCGGCGCGGTCCCACGGCGTTTGCCGCTGCTCGAAGCGGCGTTGCCAGAAGTCGCGATCGGGGCCGGGCATGCGGCATTGTCGCCACACAATCGAAGCATGAGCTTGCAGTTGTTGGGCATCGACTTCACCAGTGCGCCGACGCGGCGCAAACCGATCACCGTGGCGCGCGGCACGCTCGCCGGTTCGCGGCTGGGCTTGCAGCGTGTCGATGCGCTGAATGACTTCGCCGCGTTCGATGCGCTGTTGCGTGAGCCCGGCCCCTGGCTCGGCGCGTTCGACTTTCCGTTCGGCCTGCCGCGCGAGTTGGTCGAGGCCTTGCAGTGGCCGTGCGAGTGGCTGCCGCTGATGCGCCACTACGCCGCGCTGCCGCGCGACGACATTCGCCAACAGTTCGCCGCGTTCTGTGCCGCGCGACCCGTCGGCGGCAAGTTTGCGCACCGCGCCTGCGACGTCCCCGCCGGATCGAGTCCGTCGATGAAATGGGTCAATCCGCCGGTGGCCTACATGCTGCATGCCGGTGTGCCGCGGCTGATCGATGCCGGTGTGCACCTGCCGGCTTTGCACATCGGCGATGCCACACGCACGGCGCTCGAGGCCTATCCCGGTTTGCTCGCCCGCGAGTTGATCGGCGCCCGCTCGTACAAAAGCGACGACAAGGCCAAACAAACGCCCGAGCGGTTGATCGCGCGCAAGGACCTGCTCGAAGCGCTGGAGCAGGGCCGCATGCAGCTGGGCATCCGCGTCGCGATGAGCCATGCGCAGCGCGACGCGCTCACGGCAGATGCCAGCGGCGACCGGCTCGACGCGCTGCTGTGCCTGGTGCAGGCGGCGTGGGCGAGCACGCAGCCCGGCCACGGCCTGCCCGCCGACGTGGACGCGCTCGAAGGCTGGATCGTCAGCGCCTGACCCTTCAATCAGCGGTAATTTCTGTCTTGACAGAAATGTCAGCCAGTTCTACGCTTCGCGGCATGGAACTGACCCCCACCGCATCGAGGTTCGTGCTGCACTGGGGCGAGATGGGCACGCGCTGGGGCGTCAACCGCACCGTGGCACAGATCCATGCGCTGTTGTTCTATCTCGGCCGCCCGATGCACGCCGAAGAGATCACCGACACACTCCGCATCGCTCGCTCCAACGTGAGCACAAGCTTGCGTGAATTGCAAGGATGGAAGCTGATTCGTCTGGTTCACTTGCCCGGTGACCGGCGTGATCATTACGAGACTTCGACGCAGGTCTGGGAGTTGTTGCGCACCGTGGTGCGCGAGCGCCAGCAACGCGAGATCGCGCCCACGGTGGCGGTGCTGGCAGAGTTGTTGGCCGACCCGGCCATTGCCAAGGAGCCGGCTGAATCCAAAGTGCGGATCAAGGAAACGCTCGAGCTGCTGCAGACCCTCACCGCCTGGAGCGACGAGATGCTGCGACTCGATACCGACACGCTGACCAAGGTGCTGCGCCTGGGCGCCAAGGTGAAGAAGCTGCTTGGCCGCGAGCCGGGCGCGGCCGCCGAGACGCCGGTACCGCCGGCACGCGAGATCAGCGCTGCCGACCTGCTCGGCCCGTAGTTTTTTTGCCCATCGATTTCTCTTTAGACAGAAATATCAGCAAGAACGGAGGACTCAATGCGCAACGACGTGCCCACGATGCAGCCGGGCCTCTTCGGCGCCGACGCCCTGCGCGGGCAAGTGCGCTGGAGCCCCGTCAAGTCGCTGTGGTGGTCGGCGATGGCGCTGGGCACGGTTCTCGCCACGACGGTGTGGTTCAGCTGGAGCGGTCTCGCCCTCGGCCTGGCGACGAGCGCGGTGACCTTGTGCCTCGGCCACTCGCTGGGCATGCACCGCCGCTTCATTCACCGCGCTTACGAAGCGCCGCTGTGGCTGGAGCGCGTGTTCGTCTATCTCGGCACGCTGGTGGCCATGGCCGGACCGCTCGGCATGATGCGCGCGCACGACCTGCGTGACTGGGCGCAACGCCAACCTGAATGCCACGACTACTTCGGCCACCGTCGCTCGTTCCGGCGCGACGGCTGGTGGCAACTGCATTGCGACATCGTGCTCGACGCGCCGCCGCGCTTCGTGCCGCCGGATGAGATCGCGCGCGACCCGTTCTACCGCGGGCTCGAACGCACGTGGCTGGCGCAACAACTGCCGTGGGCGCTGTTGTTCTTTGCCCTCGGTGGTATCGGCTGGGTGCTGTGGGGCATCTGTTTTCGTGTCTGGGTGAGCCTGTCGGGGCATTGGCTGATCGGCCACTTCGCGCATCGCGAGGGGCATCGCTCGTGGGATATGCAGGGCGCCGCAGTGCAGGGCTTCGTGCAGCGGCTCGCGCTGCCGCGCGATCTGCCCGATCGCCCCGAAGTGCGGACGCGTGCGGGCTCCGCCTCGGTCTATCCGCTGACGCTGCTCTACGACGGTGCGTGCCCGGTGTGCGCGCTCGAGATGGACGAGCTGCGCGTGCGCGACGAACCAACGCAGCGCCTGCGCTTGATCGACATCTCTGCGCCTGCTTTCGATGCGGCGCCATGGGGCGCGACGCAGGAAGAACTCGGCGCGCTGATGCACGCCGTCGATGCGCAAGGCCGCACGCACCGCGGCGTGCCGGCGCTGCGTTTGGCGTATGCCGCCGTCGGCCTGGGCTGGCTGTGGGCGCCGACGCGTTGGCCGCTGCTGCGCCGCGTGTTCGATGCACTGTACGCCGCATTTGCACGCCACCGCCGTGGCATCTCGCGCGCGGCTGCGCCGCTGATCGAACACATCGCCGCCGCGCGCATGACGCGGCGCATGCAGCGCTGCGCGGGCGGCGCCTGCAAACGCTGAACACACACAGGGGGGTCATCATGAGAGTGCTGGTCGTCGGTGCCACGGGTTGTGTCGGGCGCGCGGTCGTTCACGCGCTGCGCTCGCGCGGGCAAACGGTGATCGCGGGTGCGCGCTCGGCGGTCGATGGCGCGCAGTCGATGCGCGTCGACTTCGCGCAAGCGGCCGAGCCTGCCGTGTGGGCCGAGCGCCTGGCGCAGGCGCGCATCGATGTGGTGATCAACTGCGTCGGCATCCTGATGCAAAGCCGCACGCAGACTTTCGAGCGCATCCACGCGCAAGGGCCGATCGAGTTGTTCCGCGGTGCCGCGCTGGCAGGCGTGTCGCGCATCGTGCAGGTGTCGGCGCTCGGCGTCACCGAGACAGGCGATGACCTGCCGCCTTACATCACGAGCAAGCGCAACGCCGATCGCGCGCTCGCCGCTTTGCCGGTCACACATGCCATCGTCCGGCCGTCGCTCGTTTACGGGCCGGGCAGTTCGAGCGCGGCGTTGTTCGCCACGCTGGCCAGCCTGCCGGTGATCTCGCTGCCGGGTGGCGGCGCGCAGCGCGTGCAGCCGATCCATGTCTATGAAGTGGCCGAAGCGGTCGCGCGCTGGATCGAAGACAAGTCGGCGACGAGCGGCGTCTTCGAGCTCGCCGGTCCGCAGGCGATGAGCTACCGCGAGATGTTGGCCGCCTACCGCGATGCGATGCAACTCGGCGCTGCGCTCTGGCTGCCGTTGCCGATGGCGCTGATGCACGCCGGCGCGTGGCTTGCCGAAGCCGTGCCGCAGAAGGTGTTCAGCCGCGACACGCTGCGCCTGCTCGAACGCGGCAACACCAGCCGCGCCAACGCGGCGCCGCGGCTGTTGAAGCGCGCGCCGAGTCCGCTCGCCGTCGGCCTGCGCGTCACGGCGCCGGCGCCGGCGATCGACCTGCGCGTGTCGCTCAGCCCCGCGGTGTCGTCGATGCTGCGCGCTTGTGTGGCCTGCCTGTGGCTCGTCACCGCGCTGATCAGCGCAGTCTTGCCGCAGGAGTCAGGCGTGCTCGCGCTGCTCGCGCGTTGCGGCTTCGAAGGTGAGCTCGGGCGGGCCGTGCTGGTGGCGTCGTGCAGCTTGAACACGCTGCTCGGCATCGGCATCCTGCGCCGGCCCGGGCCGTGGACCTACGCGCTGCAGATCGGCGCGGTGCTCGGCTACACGCTGACGGCTGCGATCCAC
>CADEEN010000101.1:0-5976 GCA_902826345.1 uncultured Burkholderiales bacterium
CGTCGACGACGGTGTAGTACAGCGGCTTGATGCCGACGCGGTCGCGCGCCAGCAGCAGCGTGCGCTGGCGCGCATCCCAGATCGCGAAGGCGAACATGCCGCGCAGGTGCTTGACGCAATCGGCACCGTACTCCTCGTAGAGGTGGACGATCGTCTCGGTGTCGCTTTGGGTCTTCAGGCGGTGGCCCTTGGCGATCAGCGCCTGGCGCAGCTCACGGTAGTTGTAGATCTCGCCGTTGAAGACGATCCACACGGTGCCGTCTTCATTGCTGATGGGCTGATGCCCGCTGTGCAGGTCGATGATCGACAGCCGGCGGTGTCCGAGCACCGCCTGGCCGCCGGCGTGCAGGCCCTCGTCGTCGGGGCCGCGATGGCGGATCGAATCGGCCATCGCCTTGACCAGGCGGGGCTCGATCGTGCGGGCCCGATCGAAGGCGACGATGCCGCAGATGCCGCACATGCTCAGCGTGCTCCCGGGTTGCGCACCCAAGCCTCCGCGCCGACGGTCCAGCGCAGCACGCTGCGCCACTTGCGCAGGCCACCGTCGATGGCCGCCGGCCGGACGAGCCCGAAGCCGAGAACGCGCGCCAGGCCCAGCACCGAAAGCCTGGACAGCGCGGTCAGCGCCATCGCGATCCGGTATGCAGTCGCCTGCGGCGCGCTGCGCCGCAAGCGCAGGAACTTGGCGATCGACTCGCGCATCAGCACGTTGCCGAACTGGCTCTGCGAACTCGCGTCCGAGCTCTGGCCACCGTGATGAACGACGCTGACGTCGCCCAGGTAGTAGTTGCGCCGGCCGGAAACCTGCAGCTTGAAGCACAGGTCCATGTCCTCGGCGTACATGAAGTAGTCCTCCGTGAAGCGGCCCACTTCGAGGAATGCCGCGGTGCACACCAGGATGCAGGCCCCGGACAAGCCCTCCACCACCGCAGGCGCCGCCGCCGCGTCGAGCAGCGCGCGCGTACCCCACAGGCTGGACCTCGGGAACATGCGGTGCAGCAACGCACTGTCCAGTACCTGGTTGGCGACCGTCGGATAGGCCTGCACGCAGCTCGTCTGCAGCGAGCCGTCGGTGTTCAGCAGCTTGCAACCGACCGCACCCGCGTCAGCGTGCGCGTCGATGAAGCGCACCATGCGCTCGATCGCAGCGCCGACGACCTCGGTGTCGGGATTCAGGAAAAGCAAGTTGCGTCCGGTCGCCTGACCCGCCGCCAGGTTGTTGGCGCGTGCGAAGCCGAGGTTCTCGCGGCCCTGGATGAACCTCACCGCCGGGAATCGCTCGCGCACCAGCGCATCGCTGCCGTCGTACGACGCGTTGTCGATGACCAGAGCCTCGAGCGCGATCCCGCCGGGCGCGGAGAAGACGGACGCCAGGCACTTGGCGAGGAACTCGCGCGAGTTCCAGTTGACGATGACGATCGAGACGTCGGGCGCGGCGGTGGTGGTCATGTCAAGCACCGATGAACCTGCGATGCCAGAGCTCGAACGAGATCAGCAGGTAGATGTGCCGCAGGTGGTTGCGCACGCCGGATTCGTGCTGGGCCAGCAGCTCTCGGATGTAGGCCAGATCGAAGTAGCGCCCGACCGCCGAACGCTCGTCCAGCAGGCACTCCTTCGCGAACGACTTCATCCGGCTGCGCAGCCACTGGTCGATCGGGTTGTCGAACCCCTTCTTCCTGCGGTAGACCACCTCCTGCGGCACCCACTTCTCGAGCGCCTTCTTGTGCAGGTACTTGCCCGTGAAGCCCTTGAGCTTGAAGTGCGGCGGCAACGACTCGATGAACTCGACGACGCGGTAGTCGAGGTAGGGCACCCGGGCTTCGAGCGAGTTGGCCATCGCCGTTTTGTCGCCGACCATCAGCAGATCGTCGGGCAGGTTGGCGCGGGTATCGATGTAGAGCATCTGTGACAGCGGATCGAGCGACGAGACATCGCGCTGGAGTCTGCGCAGCGCTTCCCGTGCCTCGGCGCCGTCGACGGAGATCGCGGCCTTCACCCAGGGCTGGAACAGTCGGGATTTCATGTCGGCGCTGAAGAACGAGTAGATCTTGACCATGCGCGCCAACACGTCCGGTTCCGAGAGCGCGGCAACGCCGCGGCGCAAGCGTTCGTTCTTGCTGTTGTTCTCGACGAACGGCCGGATCATGCCGTCGGTGAGGAAGCTCGGCAGGCGGCTGTAGTGCTGCGAGAGCTTGACGCCGATGTAGCGGTGGTAACCCGCCCAGGGCTCGTCGGCGCCCTGCCCGGCGAGCGCGACCTTGACCTTGCGGCTCGCGATCTGACTGACGAAGTAGAAGGCTGCCGCGGTCTCGTTGCCGAGCGGTTCCTCGAGATCCCACAGGTGGCGATCGAAGTACCGTTCGTAGTCGGCGGCGCCGACGATCATTTCGGCGTGATCGGCGCCGAATCGCTTGGCCAGCGCACGTGCGTCGTCGGTCTCGTTGGACTTCTCGCCGTCCTCGAAGCCGATCGTGAAAGTCCGCACCGGCGCCCCGGCGTGTTGGCCCATCAAGGCGAGCAGCGCCGCCGAGTCGACGCCCGAGCTCAGGAACAGACCGACGGGCACGTCGCTTCTCATTTGCAGGCGAACAGCGTCTTCGACCAGTTCGCGGTAGCGCTCGATCAGTTCTCCCTCTGGCGCCGCCGAGAAGTCACCCGGCGTCCGGCGCCAATAGCGCTCGACATGAACGCCCGAAGCGTCGGCGAACATCGAGTGTCCGGGCGGCAGTTTGTGAATGCCCTCGAACATCGTGTTCGGCGACGGCACGAAGCGCAGCGTGAACAGTTGCCCGAGCGCGCTCAGGTTGACTGCGCGCGGGCATTGCGGGTCCTCCAGCAGCGCCTTGATCTCCGAGGCAAAGAGCAGGCGGCTGCCGACCTGGGTGTAGTACAGCGGCTTGATGCCGAGGTGGTCGCGGGCGATGAACAAACGCTGCCGATTCGAGTCCCAGATCGCGAACGCGAACATGCCGTTGAATCGGCTGACGCAGTCCGTGCCCCACTCCTCGTAGCCGTGCAGGATGACCTCGGTGTCCGAGCGAGTCTTGAAGCGGTGCCCTGCCGCTTCGAGTTCCTTGCGCAGCTCGATGAAGTTGTAGATTTCGCCGTTGAAGATGATCTGGATCGTGTCGTCTTCGTTCGAGATCGGTTGCGCGCCGCCGGCGAGGTCGATGATGCTGAGGCGGCGGTGGCCGAGACCGATCCGGCCGTCGATGTGAAACCCCTCGCCGTCAGGTCCGCGATGGCTCAGCGCTGCGGCCATGCGGTGCACCAGGCCCGGCTCGACCGCCGTGCCGCGCAGATCGAAGACGCCGCTGATACCGCACATCAGCGCGACTCCGCCGCGTTCATGTCGCAGCCGGGCGGCCTGGCGGCCGGCAGCCGCAGCAGGCGGCGATTGAGCAGACGCCGGTAGTGCCGCGCCTCGTCGGCATCGACCAGCCGCCGGCGCCCGGAGACCCACGACCGCAGGTAGCCGTACAGCATCGCCATGCCGCCGACCACGCGCGGTGTGCCGGTGGCCATGCGATGCGCCGCCTTCAGCAGCAGAAACAGCACGCCGCCGCCGGTCAGGTAGTAGACGTCGCCGTGCATGACGTGGGTGCGCATGCTGCCGATGCCCGAACCCTCTGGCTTCAGATGCCGGAAGCGCAGCTCGGCGAAGTGCTTCGTCGTCCACCCCTTGACCTGGGCGCGCACCTCGTCGACGGTATCCCAGCCGCGCTCGCGCACGAAGCCGCCGATCTCGTCGAAGCACCGCGCGCGCATGAACTTGCTGGCCCCGGCGGCGTGATAGCCAGGCATGCATACCGCGGACCAGCCGCGCGACCCCTCCTCGAGGTAGACGCCCGAGGCGATGCCGAGCTTGGGCTCGCGCTCGAAGCGCAGCAGCAGGGCCTCGAAGTAATCCGGCTCGAGCTCGACATCGCAATCGAGCTTGACCAGGTAATCGTACGAAGCGCCGTCGGCCTGCGCGAGCCCATGGTAGAAGGCGTTCATCACCGCCGAGCCGGGCTGCCGTGGGCCTGTCTGCTCGCGCGAGACGACCTGGATCCAGGGGTGTGCCTGCGCATGGCGAGCAAGGATGGCGGATGTGCCGTCGGTCGATCCGTCGTCGACGATGATCCAGCGCACGGGCAGGGTGGTTTGCCGCGTCACCGACTGCAGCGTGCGCTCGACGTGGCGCACTTCGTCCTTGACCGGCGAGACGATGAGGTAGCGCCTCGACGGCGTCGCGGACGGGCTCATCGCGATACCGCCTCAGGCCCGAACCCAGTTCTGCCACAGCGCGCGCGAGCGCTTGCGCAGGCGCTGGCCCGAGCGCAGCCAGTCGTAGTGACCGCACAGCTTGGCGCGCAGAAGCGGCGCGTCGTCGCAGTCGTTGACCGGCAGACGCGGCAGGAAGCGCCGATCGTCCTGCGGGCCGGCACGACCGATGGTGGTCGTGACGCCGCCGCGGTAGCCGCATTCGTCGAGCAGTTGCGCGAACATGGTCGTGAACCGCGCGTTCTGTTCGGGAAATCGGTACGGATAGGAGAACGTCGTCACGGCGCGGCCGGCAACGTCCTCGATCGCCGCCTTCGAGTCGCGCAGCTCCATGCCGAGCTCGTCCGCGCCGAGGTAAACGAGTGGGCCATGATTCACCGAATGCGAGCCGAACTCGATGCCCTCGTCGGCGAGCGCGCGCACCTCGGCCGCGCTCAGGCACTCGCGTCCCGTGATGAAAGGCTTGCCGATGAACGCGCTGGGCAGAAAGACAGTGGCCGTGTAGCCCGCCTGCTCCAGGATCGGAAACGCCTCGGTATGAAAATCGCGAAACCCATCGTCGAAAGTGATAGCCACCTTGGGTGGACCGCGCACTGCGCCGCCGTTGTCTGCGGCTTCGAGCGCATCGAGCGCTTGCGACAGCGTGACCGACGCGTAACCGCTCGCACGCAGCAGCGTGATCTGCCGCGCGAACGCTTCGGGCGACGTCACCCTTCGGAAATACGGACGCTGCGCGTCGTCGAGATCGCGCGCGACGCTGTGGTACATCAGGATCGGGATGCTCGCGCCGCCGTCGCGCGCGACCAAGCGCCGCATCGGGCCGAACAGCGCCAGCGTGAGCGTCCGGTCGAGTCGCATCGCTGCCGTCCTACGCCGCGCTGCCGATCAGGCCCCGCACGACGGCGAGGTAGTCGTTCTTCTTCGTGCCCCAGCTATTCTCGCGCACGAAGGCCAGGGCGTTGGCCGCCAGCGCCGCGCCGTGCTCGCGCTGCCGGTACGCGTCGAGCATCGCCTGCGCCAGCGCCTGCACGTCGCCGGACTTGAAGAAGCGCAGCAGCGTGGCATTGAAGTAGAGACGATCGATGCGGGTGTCGGCGACGACGACCGGAACGCCCAGCGCCATGAACTCGAGGATCTTGGTGCTGAAGGCCTCGCCACCGAACGAATCGTCGCGCTTGGGCACGACACCGAGGTCGGCGTTGGCCATCACCGACGCGATCTCACGCAGCGGCAACGGCTCGTTCAGGAGCACCTTGCCTTCGAGGCCGAGCTCGCGCACCAGCCGCTCGAGCTCGGGCTTGGCGCTGCCCTCGCCGTGGATGTGGAACTCCATCCCCGGAGCCTGGCGTTGCGCAACGGCGAAGGCCTTGACCGCGATGTCCAGACCCTGGTGCCAGTTCAGATTGCCGGGGTACGACAGGATGAAGCGCCCGTCGTCGCCTCGCGTGCGCAGCGTGCTGCGAAAGACCGACAAGTCCGGATAGTTGATGAAGGCCGAGCACTTGCCCAGCCGCGACGACCGCGACTGGATGCGCTCGAGCCAGATGTCGTTGGCGGCAATGACGTGATCCGCGAACGCCGCAGAGAGCCGTTCGATCACCTTGAGCGCGCGAAAAACGAGCGAATCGTGGCCGACGCCGAACTTGGCCGCGTAGAACTCGGGAACGATGTCGTGGATGTCGAGGATGATCTTCGTGCCGCTCAGCTTGG
>CADEEN010000101.1:5986-11597 GCA_902826345.1 uncultured Burkholderiales bacterium
GGGCCGGAGTGCGGCGAACACTTCGAAGTCCGGCACCGAGTGCACGTGGATCACGTCGTAGCGGCCCTTCAGGTGCTGCAGCGTGACCTCGGCCGTCGAGCGCAGCAGGAAGCGCACGATGCGCAGCAGGTACGCGAGCTTGCCGCGCTCGTTCTTCTCGCGCGTCTGCACGCGCAATACCCTGACGCCGTGGACCACCTCTTCGCGAGGCTGCCCGGGCCGGCCGAGCACGATCGCGTCGACCTGCGCGCCTTCCTGAGCGAGGGCCTCGGCGTAGCGCATGACTCGCCCGTCGGTCTCGTAGAAGGTGTACGCGAGCATGCAGGCCCGGATGGGGCGAGCACTGACGCTCTGCTGTGGCATGGTGGTGTCGGGCATGACTGGCACTCCATGGTAGCGGCGCCGTGGAGCGCACGAACCGGCCGAGTTGGGGGGGGTCGCGCGCGCGTGACTCAGGCGCCGTTTCTCGAGAGCGAACGGCGGAAGTAGTCGATGGTCGAGGTCAGACCTTCATCCAGGCCCACCTTCGGCGTCCAGCCGAGCGTCGACGTCGCGCGGCCAATGTCGGGCCGGCGACGGATCGGATCGTCCTGCGGTAGCTCGCGAAACACAATGCGAGAGCTCGACCCCGTCATCACTTTGATCTGCTCGGCCAATTGGAGGATGGTCCGCTCTTCGGGATTGCCGAGGTTCACGGGGCCGGTCACGTCGTCCGCCGAGTTCATCATGCGAATCATCCCGTCGATGAGATCGGTGACGTAGCAGAACGAGCGCGTCTGGCCGCCCTCGCCGTAGATCGTCAGGTCTTCGCCCTTGAGGCATTGCACGATGAAGTTGGAGACGACTCTGCCGTCATTGGGCAACATGTTCGGGCCATAGGTGTTGAAGATGCGCACGATCTTCGTGCGCAGCTTGTGCTGGCGCCGGTAGTCCATGAACAGGGTCTCGGCACAGCGCTTGCCTTCGTCGTAGCAGGCCCGCGGGCCGAGCGTGCTGACGTTGCCCCAATAGCTTTCGACTTGCGGATGGACGAGCGGGTCGCCATAAATTTCCGAGGTCGACGCTTGCAGGATCTTTGCCCTCACCCGCTTGGCCAGGCCGAGCATGTTGATCGCACCATGCACGCTGGTCTTGGTCGTCTGCACCGGATCGAACTGATAGTGGATCGGCGAGGCCGGGCAGGCCAGGTTGTAGATCTCATCGACCTCGATATAGAGCGGAAAGGTGACGTCGTGCCGCAGCACCTCGAAGTACGGATTGCTCATCAGGTGAGCAATGTTCTCCTTGCGGCCCGTGTAGAAATTGTCGACGCAGATCACCTCGCAGCTGTCTTGCAGCAACCTCTCGCACAGATGGCTTCCGAGGAAGCCTGCGCCTCCGGTCACGGCGACTCGTTTCATTTCAGTGCTTCTCCAAAGATCGTTGACTTCAACGGACGCGGCGCATCCGGAACAGCAACTGCGGCGCCAGCTTGCGGCGCGCCCAAGGCCATCGGACCCGCTGCAGCCCCGGCGCCGCCTCGATTGCAGCCACCGTGTCGACAATCTCCAGACCGCTGGCGCGGCAAAGTGCCGCCAACCGCGACTGGCTCATCGGATGAGCCCCGCAATCGCCGAAGCTGGGCCGAATCGAACGCTTGCCGCTGCGCCAATCCCTGAGCCGCCACAGCCAACTGCTCGTGTTGCTGACGCTGCCGACGACTTCGCCGTTCACTGCCAACGCCTTTGACGCAGCATGAAGCCATCCGCCCGGGTCCGGCAGCAGGTGCAACACGTCGGCAGCCAGGATCACATCGATTTCGGCACCTCTGAGATCCACCATCGCTTGCGCCGGCAGGCCATCGTGGACCTCGAAGCCTTGGCCTTTCAACACGCTGCCGAATACTCCATCCAGCGGCACCACGCTGACCTCCATGCCACGCGCGGCCAGCGCAGCCTCGTCGGCCCCCGTGGTGGCCCCGACCGACAGCACCCGGCGTGCGCTCGGAGGAACGAGCGCCAGCAGCGCCTGGCTGGCAGGACGGTACAGCGTCTTCGACCATCGAAAGCCTGGCGCCCGCGTCTGCGGTTCGAACAGCGATGCAGGACGCACGCCGGCTTCACCGAGCCTCGACATGGCCTTCACGTGCTCGACAAACGTTGCCTCTGGCAGGCCCATGCTGCGGAAGTACTTGTTGGCGAGGTGCGGGACGATGAAATCCTCGATGCGCGTCAGGCAGATGACGCGCTCGAGCCCGCATTGGGTGTGGATGTCGCTGGCGGCCGTTTCGAGGATGCCGTAGCGCCCTGAACGCGGCTCGACCGTAAAGCCGCCGGATGCGATTGCGCGCGCGAGCTGTGCGCGAGAGACGATGAAACACCCGGAGTGCTGGTTGGAGAACTGCGCAAAGCGATTCGAGGACGTTGCAAAGGTGGTCCCGGGCAACCAGCGGAAATGCGAGTTGACGCTGACGATGTATCGATGCCCATCCGGGCTCGTCTCCGACCGCATGAAGCCGGCGACCTGGTCTTCACGCAACTGCTGCTGTACCTCGAGGAAGGCGCGAACGTTAGCCGGCGTGATCGGCGTGTCGTCTTCGGTGTAGATGAACAGGTCGTAGTCGCTCGCGTGCTTGATGAACAGCGGCCGGTGCGCGAAAGGCAGCGAGTACGTGTCGCGCGACGGCAGCCCGACCAACACTTCGGCGCCCGGTACCGGCTTGTCGATGTTGGACAGCACGACGATGCGGCAATCCATCTCGAGCTTGCGGAACTCGGCGACCACCTGCTTCAGGAAGTGATCCTGGCCCGTGCCGTAGCTCGCGATCGCAACGAGGACCGAAAGGCGGCGTCCCGAAGTCGATGCCGGCCCGGTCATGCGAGTGCTGAGATCGAGGTGTCTCACGGCGCCCCGGCGTGCCTACGGCCAGGCGACGGTGAGTCGCGTATCGACGCCGAGGTCTTGCAGCCGACCCCGAACCTCCGACTCGTAGATGCCGTTCATCAGCACGACCTGCGCGATGCCGCTGCCGCGCAGCGCCTCAGGCGCCACGATCTGCTGCCCCGTGCCGCTGACGAAGCGGCCGTGTTTGTCGGGGTTCTGATCGACCACCCGATCGATGCGCCGGGGTGCGGCAAGACCGAGCAGGTTGAGGAACATCACGCCTTTCGAGCCGGCGCCCCACAACGACACCGTCTGCCCGTGGGGCAGTTCGGCAGCCCATTGTTTCCAACGGTCGAGGCGCCCGAGCATGGCCTGCGCAGCAGCGCGAACAGCAGGTTCGGACCTGCCGCAATGCTCTGCAGCCGAGAGCGCCCGAGGGGCCACGCGGGCGTCGGCGCACAGGAACTGGCCGCCGAAGTCGCGGCGCATCGCCAGCACTTCGAAACCGGCGGCATTGAGCACGGCCCGCAGCGATGACGCCGTGAAGTAGGAGACGTGCTCGTACAGGTAGTCCCACAGGCCATGCGATTCGAGCAGTTCCTCGCCACTCGGAACTTCGAGGTAGAGCACGGCGTCGCCGCAGGCTTCGATTGCCGTGCGCAGCGTGCGCAAGAAGTCGATCGGGTCTTCGACATGTTCGAGCACATGGCGGCAGCTGACCAGCGAGGGCCGGATTTTTGCCGCGTGATCGGCGCCGAAGAACTCGCGCTGGATGGTGAACGGCGTGTCGCTGGCAGCCACAGTCGAACCCGCGTAGCTGGGGTCGAAGCCGTAGCCGCGGTTGCCGCCGCGTTCGCACATCAGCGCCAGCAGGTCCCCGCGGCCACAGCCGATATCCACGACCGAGCGGTCGCGAATGCCGTACAGCTCGATCAGCCGATCCACCAGCCGCTCGGCATAGCTGCGGAACACCGACGAGGCATGTTGCGAGTTCTCGTAGCCTGGCGCGTAGGCCAGCCGTGCCGCATCGAAGGCCCGGTTGAAGACATGCCCGCAATCGACGCACGCCGACAGGGCCAGAGGCCCGGTGGCGGCCGCCTGCGCCCGCGCGCGTGAATCCCACTGCACGTTGCAGAAGACCGGCACATCGCCGAGTTCGAGGAAAGGCGTCGTGCGCGAGTGGCGGCAGGCGGGACAGGTGAGCGTCACAGCGCCAGCAGCTCCGGGTCGAGCCCGAGTTCGCCGATCTGTGCGCGGATCTCGGGCAGGTAGATGCGGTTCATGACGACCACCGCATCGGGACGGATGTCGCGCAGCTGCTGCGGGCCGACGATCTCCTGCCCGGTCTTGGGCATGAAGTAGCCATGCCGGTAGGGGTTGATGTCCACCGCATGCGTGACACGTTCGGCGCCGGGAATGCCGGTGAGGAAGGAAACACCTTTGGAACCGGAACCCCAGATCGCGACACGCTTGCCCTGCGCCTGCCAGCGTGCGAGGTGCTGTTGCCACTCCTGCAGCTTGGCCTGCACGCGCGTCGGAAAGCTGGCGACCTGGCTGGCCAGTTCGTCGAGATCGTCGAACGCGGGTTCGGCTCGGCTCGAGCGCTTCGCGTCCGGAAGCGTCGCTTCGACCGTGAGGTACTGCGCGTCGTACTCGATGTGAGTTGCCAGCACGCGCAGGCCCAACTGCCGGAACAGCCGGCCCAGCGAGCCGGCAGAAAAGTACGAGCAATGTTCGTAGTAGATGTCCTCGAACGCGCAGTCGCGCAGGATGCGCAGCGACTCGGGCACCTGGATGAAGATCACACCGTCCGCGCGCACGGTGCGGACCGCCGCACCGAGGAACACATTCGGCGTCGGGATGTGCTCGAGCGTCATCTTGCAGGCGACGAAGTCGGCCGAGCGGTCGGTGTATTTCTCGGAGAAGAAGTCGCGGATCACTCGAAACCCACTGCTGCCCTGGGACTCGCCGCGCGCCTCGGAATAGCCGGGATCGAAACCCAAGCCGTGGTTCGGGCCCAGATCGCACAGCAGGCGCAGGAATTCGCCCTTGCCGCAGCCGATCTCGATCAACTCCTTGCCGCGCAGGTCGTGGCGCTCGACCAGCGCGTGGGCGAGCTTGTCGTGGAAGGCGTTGAAGGTCGGCGAGAAGGCCTGCGTTTCCTCGTAGCGGCCCGAGTATTCGGTCAGCTTCGGATCGAAGGCGATGTTCGAGATGAATCCGCAATGCCGGCAGAACGCGAGCCGCACGTCGCCGCACGGGTAGGCCAGCGCCTCCTCGCGCGTCGGCAGCAGGATGCAGCTGTTGGTCGGCACGCCATCGATCGCGTGAAACACCTCCATGCCCGCTGCGCCGCAGCTGGTGCAGATGGTTCTCATGCGATCCTCAGCTCGGGAATGGGAATGATGAAGCGTCCGCCGCGGGCGCGGTAGTCCGCCTGCTGCGCGAGGATCTCGTCGGCGAAATTCCACGGCAGCATCAGCACGTAGTCAGGCTGATCTTGCAGCAACTTTTCCGGCGCGTGAATCGGCTGGTGCGTGCCGGACATGAAGCGCCCCTGCTTGAAGGCGTTCTTGTCGACGGTGTAGGGCACGAGCCGGGTGTCGATGCCGAAGTAGTTGACCAGTGTGCAGCCCTTCGCAGGCGCGCCGTAACCCGCGACGCGCTTGCCAGAGCGATGCAGATCCTCGAGCAGTTCTATGAGCTGCCCGCGCAGCCGCTCCACGCGCTCGGCGAAGTTGCGGCAGTA
>CADEEN010000102.1 GCA_902826345.1 uncultured Burkholderiales bacterium
ATCATCCGGTCGCCGAGGATGTCCAGGATGCGCGAGGTGGCGAGGCCGCCCATCAGCGCCTGGCGCACCTTGGCCGGGTCGGCGCCGGCCTTGGCGGCGAACAGCAGCCCTTCGGCGACGGCATTGATCGTCAGCGCGACCACGATCTGGTTGGCGACCTTGCAGGTCTGCCCGTCGCCGTTGCCGCCCACCAGCGTGATGTTCTTGCCCATCAGCTCGAACACGGGCTTGACCCGGTCGAAGGTGGCCTGGTTGCCGCCGCACATGATCGACAGCGCCGCGTTCTTGGCGCCGACATCGCCGCCCGACACCGGCGCGTCGAGGTACTCGCAGCCGAGTTCGTTGATCTTCTTGGCGTACTCCTTGGTCTCGACCGGCGAGATGGAACTCATGTCCACCACCACCTTGCCGACGCGGCCCGCAGGGCCGCCTGCCGATTCCTTGAGTCCGGCCGCCACGCCGTTGTCGCCGAACAGGGCCTTGCCGACGTCGGGGGTATCCGGAACCATCGTGATGATGATGTCGGCGCTCTTCGCCACTTCCTTGGCGTTCGCGCAGGCCTTGCCGCCGGCGGCGACGAGTTCCTTCGGCACGTCCGGCAGGCTGTACAGGTACAGCTCGTGGCCGCCCTTGATCAGGTGGCCCGCCATCGGCGTGCCCATGATGCCCAGGCCGATGAAGCCGATCTTGCGTGATTGCGTCGTCATGTTGGATTCCTTGATGTGGAGGCGATGTGTCGTCAGTTCGCCAGACGCTGGCGCCAGCCCAGGCCGGCTTCGGTCGTCGCCGCGGGCTTGTATTCGCAACCGATCCAGCCTTGGTAGCCGATGCGGTCGAGAAACGCGAACAGGAACGGGTAGTTGATCTCGCCCGTTCCCGGCTCGTTGCGGCCCGGGTTGTCGGCGAGCTGGATGTGGCCGATGCGCGGCAGGTGCTTGTGCATCGTCGCGGCGAGCTCGCCTTCCATCCGCTGCGCGTGGTAGATGTCGTACTGCACGTGGGCGTTGTCGGCGCCGACCTCGTCGAGGATCGCCAGCGCCTGTGCCGTGCGGTTCAGATAGAAGCCGGGAATGTCGTAGGTGTTGATCGGCTCGATCAGCTGCTTCAAGCCGGCCTTCTTCAACTCGGCCGCCGAATACTTCAGGTTGGCGACGAAGGTCTTGCGCAGCAGCGCTTCATCGACGCCGGGCGGTGCCTTGCCGGCCAGGCAGTTGAGCTGCGGCACGCCGAGCGTGGTGGCGACCTCGATCGCGCGCGCCACGCCGGCGCGGAACTCCTCGACGCGATCCGGATGGCAGGCGATGCCGCGCTCGCCGGCGTCCCAGTCGCCGGCCGGCAGGTTGTGCAGCACCAGCTTCAGCCCGTTGTCGTCGAGCCGCTGCTTGATGTCCTGCGCCTTGAAGGCGTAGGGAAAGAGGAACTCGACGGCCTCGAAGCCGGCCTTGGCGGCGTGCTCGAAGCGGTCGAGGAAAGCGTGCTCGGTGAACAGCATCGTCAGGTTGGCAGCGAACTTGGGCATCGCGTTCTCCTCAATCGAGCATCGACACGGCGGTCGGCACGTCGGCCTTGCCGCTGGCGAGTTCTTCGAACTCGACCACGTTGTCGATCTCGGTGCCCATCGCGATGTTGGTCACACGCTCGAGGATGATCTCGACCACCACCGGCACCTTGTACTGCGCCATCCAGGCCTCGGCCTGCTTGATGGCGGGGGCGATCTCTTCCTGCTTGTGCACGCGGATCGCCTTGCAGCCCAGGCCTTCGACCACCTTGACGTGATCGACGCCGTAACCCTGCGCCGTCACGTCGCCCGGGTTCGAGTTGATGTTCTCGAAGCCGAGCTGCACGCAATAGTCCATCGTGAAGCCGCGCTGGCTCTGGCGGATCAGGCCGAGGTAGCTGTTGTTGACGACGATGTGGATGTAGGGCAGCTTGAACTGCGCGCCCGCCGCCAGTTCTTCGACCATGAACTGGAAGTCGTAGTCGCCCGACAGCGCGACGACCTTGCGCGTCGGATCGGCGGCGCAAACGCCCAGCGCGGCGGGGATCGTCCAGCCCAGGGGGCCCGCCTGGCCGCAGTTGATCCAGTGCCGCGGGTGATAGACATGCAGGAACTGCGCGCCGGCGATCTGCGACAGGCCGATCGTCGAGACGTAGGTCACGTCCTTGCCGAAGGCATTGTTCATGCACTGATAGACGCGCTGCGGCTTCATCGGCACGCTGTCGAAATTGGTCTTGCGCAGGTACTCGATCGAGCCCTTGCGGCCCTGGCATTCGGCGGCCCAGGCCGACACGTCGCGCAGCTTGCCGGCCTTCTTGCGCGCCTTGGCGGCCTCGACGAAGAGTTGCAGCGCGGCCTTGGCGTCGGAGACGATGCCGTAGTCGGGCGCGAAAACGCGGCCGATCTGCGTCGGCTCGATATCGACGTGGATGAACTTGCGGCCCTTGCAATAGACCTCGGGGCTGCCGGTGTGGCGGTTGGCCCAGCGGTTGCCGATGCCGAGCACGAAGTCCGATGCCAGCATGTTGGCGTTGCCGTAGCGGTGCGAGGTCTGCAGGCCGCACATGCCGGCCATCAGCGCATGGTCGTCGGGGATCGTGCCCCAGCCCATCAGCGTCGGGATCACCGGGATGCCGGTCAGCTCGGCGAACTCGACCAGCAGGTCCGAGGCATCGGCGTTGATGATGCCGCCGCCGGCCACGATCAGCGGGCGCTCGGCGCCCTGCAGCATGTCGAGCGCCTTCTCGATCTGCTTGCGGCTGGCCGTGGGCTTGTAGGCGGCCAGCGGCTCGTAGGTCTCGATGTCGAATTCGATCTCGGCCATCATCACGTCGAACGGCAGGTCGATCAGCACCGGCCCCGGGCGGCCCGAGCGCATCAGGTGGAAGGCCTGCTGGAAGGCGCGCGGCACCTGCGCCGGCTCGAGCACCGTCGTCGCCCACTTGGTGACCGGCTTGGCGATCGACGCGATGTCCACCGCCTGGAAGTCTTCCTTGTGCATCCGCGCCCGCGGCGCCTGGCCGGTGATGCACAGGATCGGAATCGAATCGGCCTGCGCCGAGTACAGGCCCGTAATCATGTCGGTGCCGGCCGGCCCCGAGGTGCCGATGCAGACACCGATGTTGCCGGCCTTGGCCCGCGTGTAGCCCTCGGCCATGTGCGAGGCGCCCTCGACATGGCGCGCCAGCACGTGCGCGATCGACTCGCGTTCGCGCAGTTGCGCGTACAGCGGGTTGATCGCCGCGCCCGGCACGCCGAAGGCCTGCGTGATGCCTTCCTTTTCCATCACCAGCACCGCGGCCATCGCGGCCTTCATCTTTGCCATGTTCGGTCTCCTGATTCGAGTGTCGTGAATGATCGTTGCACACGCGCCGGCTGGGAAGCGCAGCCAGGGCATAAGCGGTATTCCGCGCGTGGCCCGCAGGAGGCCCGGGCTAAAGTCCCTGGATGGATCGAGTCAATGCCGTTCAGCTCTTTGTGCGGGTCGTCGAGACCAGCAGCTTCAGCAAGGCCGCGGCCGAACTCGGCATCACCCAGCCGACCGCCACGAAGGCGATCGCGGCCACCGAACAGCGCCTGGGCGTGCGCCTGCTGCACCGCTCGACGCGCGGCGTCACGCCCACCGAGGTCGGCGCGGCGTTCTACGACAAGTGCAAGCTGATCCAGCAGGCGATCGACGAGGCCGAGAACCTGGCCACGCTGGGTCAGGGCAGCGTCGGCGGCCAGCTGCGCATCAGCACGTCGGTGGCCTTCGGCCGGCGCGTGCTGGTGCCGCTGGTGTTGCGCTACATGCGTGCCCACGCCGAGGTGAACATCGACATCAGCTTCGACGACCGCTATGTCGATCTGGTCGAGCAGGGCATCGACCTGGCGATCCGCATGGGCCAGATGGCCGACTCGACGCTGGGGGCGTGCTACCTCGGCACCAACCCCTGGGTCATGGTCGCGGCGCCCGCGTACCTGCTCGAACGCGGCGAACCGAGCAGCGCGGACGAACTCGCCGGCCACGCCTGCATCGTCTACAGCAGCGTGCAGGGCGACGACCGCTGGCGGCTCTCGCCGCCCGACGGCAAGGTCTGCTCGGTGCCCGTCAAGGGGCCACTGCGCTCGAACAACCTGTCGGCCGTGCTGTCGGCCGCCTGCGACGGCCACGGCCTGGCGATCCTGCCCTGGTACGTGGCCCGCGAGGCGATCGCCGACAGCGCCGTGCAGCCGGTGCTGGCCGATCATGGCCTGCCGGCGCAGGACATGCACGCCGTGTTTCCGTCGCCGAAACTCGTGCCGTCGAAGGTGACGAGCTTCATCGATTTTCTGCAGCACGAGCTGGCCGGTGAGTGGTGGCTGCGCGCGCCCTGAGCGACAGGCGGTGAGCATCGACTGCGCATGCGTCAAGTTGCCGCCTTCGGGGGCGCCTTCTCGCTCCACAACACACCGCCGCTGGCCCAGTCGTGGCGTGCAATGTCGCTGAAGATCACGTCCACGCCGTCGGCGCTGCCGCCGAGCACCTTGACGCAGGCGGCGGTGATTTCCCGGGCCAGCGCGCGCTTGATCTCGACGCTGCGGCCCTCGAAGAGTTCGACATGAATCGTCGGCATCGAAGTTTGTCCTTGCAAGTTCAGTCGCGAAATCCGGGCGACAGGCGGTCGGCGCGGCGCAGCAGCGCCGGCCATTCGGCGTCGCCGTCCCATTCGCTGGTCGGGCCGCCGTCGCCGACCCATTGGCGGTAGGTGCGTGCGGCCAGCTTGTCGCCGACCAGCGGCGTGCAGCCGCCGATGGCCGCCATCGCGCGCAACTGGGCCTGGGCCGCGCGCTCGAGAATGTGCATCAGCATGAAGGCCTCGGCCACCGTGCGACCGACGGTCAGCGTGCCGTGGTGTTCGAGGATCAGGCCGTCGAGCGTGCCGAGACTGCGCACCATGCGCTGCTGCTCCTGCGCGCCCAGCGCCAGGCCTTCATAGGCATGGCGGCCGAGCCGGCCATGCAGGCGCATCGCCCATTGCGAGTTCGGCAGCAGGCCCTCGGGCAGCATCGACAGCGCCACGCCCCAGGGCGCGTGCAGGTGGATCACGCACTCGGCCTCGGGGCGCGCCGCATGCACCGCGCCGTGGATCGTGAATCCGGTCGGGTTGACTGCGCGGCCCGAGCCATCGACCCCGGGCTCGCCCGGCAGCGCCGCCGACACATGGGTATAGACCGTGTCGTCCCAACCGTTCAACGCCGCCAGCCGGTAGGCAGCGGCCAGGTCCACCCGAACCTGGGCTTCGGTGCGTGGGGGCCGGGCCGTGCACATCGCCGCAGTGGCTTCAGAAGCGATGCCGGATGCCCACCGAGAAGCCGTGTCCTCCCGAGAGGTTGTCCACCTTGTCGCTCATCGCCACCGCGTAGAGGTCCGTGCGCTTGGACAGAAAGTAGTCGTAGCCGACGCTGAAGGTCTTGCGGCCGTTGCCGGTCTCGGGCTCGATGCGGCCCCAGTAGGCGAGGATGCTGCCGGCGCCCACCGGCACCGAGGCGCCGAGGCCCGCGAGCTTGTAGTTGTTGCCGGTGGTCTCGTTATCGACCTTGCCGAACTGCGCGAACAGCTTGGCGAAGCCCGCCTGGTACGAACCGCTCAACTGCCAGGTGCGCGTGTCCTGCACCGGCGTCGCGCCGTCCTTCTCGACGTCCTGCCAGACGAATGCCGCCGCGAACGGGCCGACCGCATAGCCGAGGTTGAACCCGGTGTTGCGACCGCCGCCGCTGCCGGTGGTGTCGGTGGTGACCGCGGCGCCCACGCGCAGGCCGCCGAGGCTCGGGCTGCTGTAGACGATGGAATCGTTCCAGCCCGAGTCGCCCGTTGCCGTGCCGCTGGTGAAGTAGTGGCGCACCGCGGGCGAGTAGCCGAACGAATCGCCGAAGGGGTTGAAGTTGATCGTCGCCACGAACAGCGGCGTGGTGTTGCGCCCGAGCGTGACCGTGCCGTAGCCTGTGTGCGACAGGCCGACCGTGGCATTGCGCGACCAGAAGCTGTCGCCGGTGAAGCGCCCGGCTTCGCCGGTGTCGGCACGCAGGAAGTGTTCCAGGCGGAACACCGCCGACAGGCCGCCGCCCAGGTCTTCGCTGCCGCGCACGCCGAAGTGGCTGGTGGTCATCCTGCCGCTGTCAACGTCGCGGTTGCGCACACCGCCGGGCGCCTTGGTCTGGCCGACGCTCAGGTCCATCAGGCCGAAAAGGGTGACGTTGCTTTGCGCCTGCGCGGCGCCGCCTGCAAGGGCGAGTGCAGCGGCGACCGAAAGAAGGGAAGTCTTGTTCACGGGGGTTTTTTTCGTGTTCGGTTCAATGCGCTTCGGCCGTCTTGGCCGCTTCGATCGCGCCGACGGTGTCGCCGCGCGTGCCGTTGAAGAAGATGTTGAGCACCACCGCCGCCACCGCGGTCAGCAGGATGCCGCTCTCGAGCAGCGGGTGCAGCCCGTGCGCCATCTGCTGCATCCAGCGCGGCGCCACCAGCGGGATCAGGCCGAAGCCGATCGACAGCGCGACGATGTAGAGGTTGTTGCGGTTGCCCTTGTAGTCCACCGTCGACAGGATGCGGATGCCGGTTGCCGCGACCATGCCGAACATCACCAGGCCTGCGCCGCCGAGCACGAAGGTGGGGATGCTTTCGACGAAGGCGGCCATCTTGGGCAGCATGCCGAGGATGATCATGATCACGCCGCCGGCCACGCAGACCCAGCGGCTCTTCACGCCCGTCACGCCGACCAGGCCGACGTTCTGCGAGAAGCTGGTGTACGGGAAGGTGTTGAAGATGCCGCCGATCAAGGTGCCCAGGCCGTCGGTGCGCAGCCCGGCGGCGAGTTCGGGTTGGCTGATCTTTTTGCCGGTGATGTCCGACAGCGCGAGGAACATGCCGGTCGATTCGATCATCACGACGATCATCACCAAGGTCATGGTCAGGATCATCACGACGTCGAAGGTCGGCCAGCCGAACGCGAACGGCGTGACAACATCGAACCAGTGCGCCTTGCCTACCTTGTCGAAGTTCATCTTGCCCATCGCGATGGCCACCGCGCAGCCGGCGACGATGCCCAGCAGCACCGAGATGTTGGCGACGAAGCCGCGTGCGTACTTCACCAGCAGCAGGATGAAGACCAGCACCGCGGCGGCGATGGCCAGGTTGTCGAGCGAGCCGTAGTTCGGGTTGTCGACCATCGGAATCGGGCCGAGCCTGATCGCCGGTGCGCTGGCACCGATCGCAGCGGCAGATGCTGCGCCCGCAGCGGCAGTGGCCTTGGCGGTGTCGACCATTGCCACCAGCTTGGGCACATCCACGCTTTGCGCCAGGAAGGCCGGCCCGCCCGTCGCCCAGCCCACCCCGACGCGCATCAGGCTGATGCCGATGATGGCGATGATGGTGCCGGTGACCACCGGCGGAAAGAAGCGCAGCATGCGGCTGACCAGCGGCGCCAGGATCATGGCCAGGATGCCCGCACCGATGATGGCGCCAAACAGCGCACGCGCCCCGGCCTCACCGGGCACCGCATTGGCAATCGCCACCATCGGCCCGACCGCGGCGAAGGTCACGCCCATCATCACCGGCAGCTTGATGCCGAACCACTTGGTGAAGCCGAGGGATTGGATCAGCGTGACGATGCCGCAGGCGAACAGGTCCGCAGAGATCAGCAGCGCCACCTGTTCGGGGCTGAGCTTCAAGGCGCGGCCGACGATCAGCGGCACCGCGATGGCGCCGGCGTACATCACCAGCACATGCTGCAGGCCGAGCGCGGCAAGCCGCGGGGCAGGCAGTACTTCGTCCACCGGGTGGACAGTCGTTGCAGTCATGGATGTCTCCTCTTTCCTCTGGCGGGTGGGGGTGAAAACTCAGTTGACCGGCGCGCCGGCATCGAACCAGCGCTTGATCAGCGCGCGCTCGTCGTCGGTGATCTGGGTGGCGTTGTTCAGCGGCATCAGCTTGAGCACGCTGGACTGCTGATAGACGGCCTGTGCGTGCTGCTTGAGCAGTTCGGGCGTGTGCAGCGCGACGTTCTTCTGTTGCAGCGCGGCGTTGTGGCACATCGCGCAGCGCTGGTCGATCACCGCGCGCACCTGGGCATAACCGACCGTCTGCACCGACTGGGCCTTGGCGGCGGCCACCTGCGCGGCGGTCGGCGGCGCCGGCGCCAGCCAGAATGCGAGCCCGACGAGCACCAAGGTGCCGACGATGGCGTGCTCCCACGGCGCGCGGCGGTGCTCCACATGCGCCTTGTGACGCGCGACGAAGCTGTGGCGGATCAGCGCGCCGGCCAGCATCAGCAGCACCAGCACGATCCAGTTGTTCTTGCCGCTGTAGAGCCAGCCGTAGTGGTTGGACAGCATTGCCACGATCACCGGCAGCGTGAAGTAGGTGTTGTGCACGCTGCGCTGCTTGCCACGCTGGCCGTGGATCGGGTCCACCGGCTGGCCGGCGCGCAACTGCGCCACCACGGTGCGCTGGCCGGGAATGATCCAGAAGAAGACGTTGGCGCTCATCGTCGTGGCCAGCATTGCGCCGACGAGCAGGAACGCGGCACGGCCGGCGAAGAGTTGGCAGGCGAGCCACGATGCGAAGACGACGAGGGCGAACACCGCCACGCCGACGACCAGGTCACCGTTCTTGCGCTGGCCAAAGACGCGGCAGATGGCGTCGTAAGCGATCCAGCACACCACCAGGAAGCCGAGCGAAGCGCCGATCGCCGCGGCGGGCGACCAGTCGTACACGCTCTTGTCGATCAGGAAGCTGCCGGCGTTGAACAGGTACAGCACCGTGAACAGCGCCATGCCGGTCAGCCAGGTGCTGTAGCTCTCCCAGTAGCTCCAGTGCAGGTTGTCGGGCAGCGCGCGCCAGCGCGGCGCCACCATGTACTTGTTGGCGTGATAGAAGCCGCCGCCGTGCACCGCCCACATCTCGCCGTCGACGCCCTTGGCCTTCAGGTCGTCGTGCTCGGGCTTGCTCAGGCTGTTGTCGAGCAGCACGAAGTAGAACGACGAGCCGATCCAGGCGATTGCGGTAATGACATGGGCCCAGCGCAGCAGCAGGTTGAGCCAGTCGAACAGGTAGGCGTCCATCGCTTCCTCACAGCAGGGAAAACTCACTCAACGCTTGAGTGCGTTTTCCCCCCCACCACAGCGGGCTCTGTAAGGGGTGAACGTCGCAACCTGCGAATCCGGCCTGATCAGCCGAACCGCGGGGCTCCGCGGCGACAGAACGAACTGTATACAGTTTTGTTCACACAATTATTGGGGATTACCCTGGGCCACCGGCATCCTTCCTCTGCGGCTCAGGCGCCGCCGCGAAAGCAGGAAAAGCCCCAGGCCGTCAGCTTGAAAGGCAGGTGGTAGTGCTGGCGTGCGTCCGCGATGCCGAAGCGGTAGGGGACGATGTCGAGAAACGGAATCGGCGCCAGGGCTTCGCCGCGCTGCCGGTGGTAGTCGCCGACGAAGAAGGTGGCTTCGTAGAGGCCGGCCGAAAATTGGTCGGCCAGCAGCGCGAGCTCCTCGACGCTGCCGCCATCGCCGACCGGCGCTTGCGCGATCGTCGTGCGCCGCTCGCCATCGAGCCGATCGACACGAACGACGAGGCCGCGCGCCACCACGCCGCGTGCCACGTCGACAACGTGAATCGAGATGCCCGGCATCGCGGCTACGGCGTCACTTCAGATCGGCGGCCTTGATCGCCGGACCCCAGTCATTGACCTGCTTGGCGACGAACCCGGCGAAGTCGGCCGAGCTCATCTTCAGCGTCGTGATGCCCAGTTCCTCCAGCTTCTTGACCACGGCGGGGTCGGCGACGATGTCGGCCAGCACCTTGGCCAGGCGATCGGTCACCTCCTTGGGCAAGCCGGCCGGGCCGGAGACGCCGAAGTAGTTCTCGGCCACCAACTCGGACAGACCGAGTTCGACCACGCTCGGCACATCAGGCAGCAGCGGCGAACGTGTCTTCGTGGTGACCGCCAGCGCCTTGATCTGGCCGGCCTTGACCATCGGCACGAAGGCGGTGATGACGTCGATGCCCACGGGAATCTGGCCCGCGATCAGGTCGGTGGTCATCGGCGCGCCGCCCTTGTACGGGATGTGCGTCATCTGGATCTTCATCGCACCCTTGGCCATCTCGCCGACGATGTGGCCGATCGAGCCCGGGCCGCCGCTGCCGAAGGTGTAGCCAGGCGTTGCAGCGGCCTTGGGCAAGTCCTTCAACGCGGCGGGGCCGCTCTTCGGATTGGCCATGAGCAGCACCGGCGCGACGCCGATCATCGACACATGCGTGAACTGCTTGACCGGGTCGTACGGCAGCTTGGGAACGGTGTAGGGGCCGATCGACGTCGGTGTCGAATTCGACAGCATCAAGGTATAGCCGTCGGGCGCACTGCGCACCACCTCGGCGCCGCCGATGGTGCCGCCGGCGCCGGGCTTGTTGTCGACGATCACCGCTTGGCCGAGCGCCTTGGCCATCGGCTCCGAAATGACGCGCGCCACGATGTCGCTGGCGCCGCCCGAAGCGAAGGTGACGACGATGCGGACCGGCTTTTCCGGCCAGGCGGCCCGTGCGGGGTTGCAGACGGCGAGCGCAGCGAGCGCAACGGCGGCGGTGACGGTGTGGCGACGGTTCGACATGGCGACCTTTCGGTGACGGGCGGTCAGGAACCGCGGTAGGTTGAGTAGGCCCAGGGGCTGACCAGCAGCGGCACGTGGTAGCGGCCCGCGGGATCGGCGATGCCGAAATCGAGCGGAACTTCGTCGATGAACGGCGGCTCGGGCAGCACCACGCCGCGCGCGCGGAAGTACGGCGCCACCGAAAACACGAGGCGGTAGCGGCCGGCACGCATCGCCTGCGCGTCGAGCAGCGCACCGCCGTCGTTGCGCCCGTCGTGGTTGAGCGTGAAGGACTTGATCGTCTCGGCCTGCGCGCCGTCCAGGCGCTGCAGCTTGACCGCCATGCCGGCGGCGGCGCAGCCGTTCATCGTGTCGAGCACATGGGTGCTGAGGTGTCCCATCGGATTCCTTTCAGGTGCTTGCGGGTCGGCGCGAAGTGTATACACTACAGTGCACAAAACAAGTCCCCAGGAACCCGAAGCATGAGGCGCCACCGTCCAGACCTGAAGGTGATCAGAGCCGAGCCGGCGGCCAGGCCGCAGCCGCGACAGAAAGCAGCGAGCGCGCCGCCGGCCGGCGCCACGCAACGCATCGTCGAGTCGATCACCGAGGCCATCGTCGCGCGCCGGCTGATGCCCGGCACCAAGCTGGCCGAGCAGAAGATCGCCGACATCTTCAAGGTTTCGCGCACGCTGGTGCGCCAGGCGCTCAACCAGTTGAGCCGCGACTGCCTGGTCACGCTGGAGCCGGCACGCGGCGCCTACGTCACGATGCCCAGTGTCGAAGAAGCCAGGCAGGTGTTCGAGGTGCGCCAGATGATCGAAGGGGCGATGGCCAAGCGGCTGTGCCGCACCATCACCGACCGGCAGATTGCCGAATTGCGCGCCCACTTGAAGGCCGAACAGGCGGCGGTCGCGCGTACCGATGTGCCGGGGCGAACCCACCTGCTGGCCGACTTCCACGTCGTGCTGGCGCGCATGATGG
>CADEEN010000103.1 GCA_902826345.1 uncultured Burkholderiales bacterium
AGCGGTTTCGCCCAGTTGCAGCGAGGCCAGCGCGCTGGCATACAGCGCGGCCACGCGCTCGGCGGGCGCGGCGTTGGGGGCCGGCGCATCCAGGCCCTGTTGGCGGCGCAGCGGCGGCACGCCGGCGTCCATCAGGATGCGCGCGCGCGCCTGCATCAACTGGTGGTCGAGCGGGGACTGCGCAGCGCTGCGCGGGCCCGCGGCGGCCTCGACGCGGGTGCGTGCCTCGCCGATGCGCTCGACCGTGAGCGGGTGCGAGCGCAGGTAGGGGAAGGCGCCGTTGTCGTTCAGGCGCGCGGCGTGCTCGAGCTTCTCGAACATCGAGGCCACGCCCACCGGCGCAAAGCCGGCGCCGTTATGCAGGCCCCAGCCGATACGGTCGGCTTCGCGCTCCATATCGCGCGAAAAATTGAGCTGGCCCTGCACCATCGCCGCCTGGCTGCCGACGATGACCGCCTGCGTGGCGTCGCCGTTGCCGGCGCGGCTGGTGGCCAGCACGCCCAGCAGCAGCGCGGCCAGGCCGACCAGGGATTGCCGGCTCGAACTGGCGAGGCCGCGCGCGATATGGCGCTGCGTGACGTGCGACATCTCGTGCGCCAGCACGGCCGCCAACTCATCGCGGCTGGCGGTCAGGGCGATCAGGCCCAGGTGCACGCCGACAAAGCCGCCCGGCAGCGCGAAGGCATTCACAGCGCGGTCGCGCACGAGGAAGGGCTCCCAGGCCAGCGCGGTATCGGTATCGGGCGTGATATCGCCGCGCTGGCGCGCGGCGGCCAGCAGCGGCGCCCACAACGATTGAACGTAGTCGAGCAGCAGCGGGTCGTCGAGGTAATCCGGATCGCGGCGCAGCTCGGCCATGATCTGCTCGCCCAGGCGGCGCTCGGTGCCGACGCTGAAATCCTCACCGGCTGAATCGCCCAGCGCGGGCAGGCGGATCGCGGCGTTGGCGGCCGGCGCCTGCGCCCAGGGCGCCCCGGGCATGGCGCCGGCCAGCGCCGCGGCGAGCATCAAACGGGCAGGGAGTTTTTTCATGCGCGGTGGCTATCATGCACCGACCGCATTGCTGCCACGTTTCCGCTCATGACATTGCCCCCTTCGCCATTGACGCATTTCGACGCCCACGGCCAGGCGCAGATGGTCGATGTGGCAGCCAAGGCGGCCACGCGCCGCGTGGCGGTGGCCCGCGGCGCGATCCGCATGCAGCGCGCCACCTATGAGTTGATCGCGGCCGGCAACGCCAAGAAGGGCGACGTGATCGGCGTGGCGCGCATCGCGGCGATCCAGGCCGCCAAGCGCACCGCCGAATTGATCCCGCTGTGCCATCCGCTGGCCCTGACCCGCGTGGCGGCCGAGTTCGCGCTCGACGCGCAACTGCCCGGCGTGCATTGCACGGTAACAGCCGAAACTGTGGGCGCCACCGGCGTCGAAATGGAAGCCCTGACCGCCGTGCAGATCGGCCTCTTGACGATCTACGACATGTGCAAAGCGGCGGACCGCGGCATGGTCATCGAGCAGGTGCGCCTGCTGGAAAAGCGTGGCGGTAAATCGGGGCAATGGCGCGCTCCTTTGTCCCCTCTCCCTCTGGGAGAGGGCTAGGGTGAGGGCCGGCGCGACGCTCGCTACCTGAAATCGCGCCAGGTGTAGAGCCGCTGCGGGGGCTCGCACTGAAAAGGCGGCGGCTGCAATGCAGCGTCCTTGCAGGGCGCGAAAAACTCCTCCGCCCCCGGGTTGCGAAATTCCCGCAGGCGCGCCGCGATGTAGCGCGCGCGATCGACATCGCCACTCTGCGCCAGCGCCTGGGCCCAGGCGATCATCAGGCGCGTATCGAGCAGGTGGTGCGGTGCGCGCTTGAAGGCTGCCAGCGCATCCACCGGCCGTTCGGCCGTGGTCGCCGCAGCGTAGTCGGCATGGTGGGCAAAGAACCAACTGCGCTGGCCGTCGGCAATGCGCTCTTCGAGCGCCGCCGCGCCGGCCGGCGGCGAGAAGATCACGACCACGCGGCGGTAGTCGATCAGCACCACCACGGCCGCGATGACCATGGCCGCGCCGACCATGATCGGCCAGCGCGGCGGCGGCGCTTCGTCGCTGGCGGCGACCGGCGCGCCCGCGCCCAGACACAGGCCCCACATGAAGGCCGTGGGCAGCAGGAAGTGCGCGTACCAGAGCGGGTACTCGAGCTGGCTGTGCAACGCCATCAGCAGCACCATCACCAGCGCCGCGCGGCGCGCCACACCTTCGCTGCCATCGACGCGCCGACTGCGGCTGAACGCCTGCCACAGCCCCCACGCCAACAGCCCGAGCACCAGCAGCGCCAGCGGAATGCCCAACTCCACCGCCAGATGCAGCGGCAGGTTGTGTGTGTGGTCGAAGAACTGCGTGTTGCGGTCGGGGAACGGCGTCAGCGTCCAGGCGAAGTTGAACTCGCCGAAACCGACGCCGAGCCACGGGTTGCGCGCGATCAGGACCAAGGTGTCGCGCCAGATCGACCAGCGGCCGCTGGAGTAATCCTGGCTTTCGCCGAGCCGGGTGGATGCGCCGAGTGCGCCGGTGTCGAGCAGCGAGGACAGCCAGCCGAGCAGCAGCCAGCTAACGAGGCAGACCAACGGCGCCGCAAGCAGCAAGCCGCGTGAAGCGCGTGACAGGCGACGGTCGAACAGTCCCCAGGCCACGAGCGTAACCACGCCGACAAGTCCTGTTCGCGAACCGGAAAGAACGATGCCGAAGAGCATGAGCGTGAACAGCGCGCACATCGCTGCGCCGGCAGCGCGATGGCGGCGAACGGCAGCCGTTTCCATCAGCGGCACGACAGCCACCGCCGACCACAGCAGCAGCGTCGCCAGATGATTCGGCTGCCGCACGTTGCCCACGGCGCGGCCGACGATGCTGGAGCGCGCAATCCAGTGGCCATCAGCGGCATCAGGCACAAATACCTGCACGAGACCGATCGCGACACCTGCCGAGCCGGCCACCAACCAGGCGGCGAAGAAGAGGGTCCATGGCAGGCGTGCCGGCGCCGCGGCAGCGCCTACCAACAGCACCGTCGCAGCAAGGGCGATCATCGCGCCAGCGGAAAAGGCCAACTCGATAGGCAAGCCACCGCTCAAGTGAGTCGTCATTGTCAACGTCGCCATGACCGCGAGCGCCGCTAGCGGTGCCCAACCTTGCATCAAAGTACCGCGCAACGTCTGCTCGCCATGGCGCCCTAGCGCCAGCAGCGCCACACCCCAACTTGCTATCGCTGCGACTTGGTTCAGCGTGGTTGGTGATGGCGGCAGGTTAAAGGCCAGCAACGACGGCAGACCCGTCGCAGCGCAAAGGCCGGCAGTCAGCGTGATGCTGGCGGCGCGCGGAGTGTCGGCGGAACTCAACCGTTGCGGGCCAGCACGCAGGCGGCGACTGGTTGTCATTTTCGATCGATGCTAACCGTCGATGCTCGAGCTTCGAAGGAACGGCAGGCTAGAAGTAGCCGTCCACGGCCGCGAAGCCGACCACCTCGCCCTTGAGATCCATCAACGCGACCCAGTTGCCGCGGGCGATCACAGGCAGGAAGCGAGCTTGGGTGGGATCGACACCCTGCGCCTGCAGTTGCGCCGTGATTGCGGCGGCTTCAGCTGGGTAGCGCTTCAGCAGATCGGGCAACGGCCGCGCTTGGGCAGCCGCTTGCGTTTGCGTCTGCGCATACGGAATCCAAAAAATCGGGCGCTGGCTGGTGTCCACGCCCTGCACCACGGCCATCATCAGCGCGTCGTTGTGCTCTTTGCCTCGCTCCAGTGTTCGCAGGCCGAGCGACCATGGGCCGTTGAGCGGCAGGCTGCGGTAAGCCGCCAGCGCTTGCGGCAGCTCCGCGCGATGGACGTCTGCGGCATTGACGACGCGGAAGCGATCGTTCTCGAAAACCAACGCGACGGGCCGCGCGATGTACACCGTGTGCAGGCCGTAAACGAGCGCAGCCAACTGGAGCACAACGATGATGGCTAGGTCGCGCCGCAGATGCGGCCAGCCCTTGGCCCGATCGAACACGGCAAACGTCAGTAGCGGTCCCAGCACGATGTCGACAGCGACGATCAAAAGGAACAACTCGCGCCCCCCGGACAGGCCACGATAGGCGCCGGGGTACCAGAGCAGGAAAACAAGCGCTGCTGCCAGCAGGGTGACGGCGATGGAGAGCCCGAAATGCCAGCCGGCGGCCCGCAAGCGGTCGCGCAGATTCCAACGGGGCAGGCTCGTGAAATCAACAGGCGTTCCAGTCATTGGTTCGGGTGGGGCGCAGGCCAAAAAACAAGAAGGGGCGCCGAAGCGCCCCTGAACTTTAAGTGCATGTGGTGTGATCAGCGGCACTGGTTCGGCGCGAGGCGGGCCGGCACGCCAGCAGCGCCAAGGGCCGCCGCGTTTCCGGCGCCAATCTGCGCATTTGCCGTCGCATTCGTTTCCGAAGCGCAGCCCCAATCGGTTGAGCCCGAACGGCCTGCCGCCAAGCCCACAGCATAGGCCTCACCGGCAGCTGAACTACGCATCCACGGCGTGAGAGTCAGTGTATTGGACGCAGCGGGGACACCGACGTTGGCACCGTTCAACAGGATGGTGATGATGCCAGTGGCCGGCGCAACCTGAATCGAAGTCACGTACTTGCTCGTTGCGCCAAGGCCACCGGCAGTGGCGTTCCAAGTGCCGGCTGCGGTCGTCAGATCAACCGGGGTCGAGATACCAACGGTGATTGCGTTCTTGGCATCCGCGGCCAAACCGAGACCTTCCGTGACGCGCGAGCGCACCGTGTAGTCCTGATAAGCCGGCAGCGCGATCGCCGCCAGGATGCCGATGATCGCCACGACGATCATCAGTTCGATCAACGTGAAGCCGCGCTGAACCGTTTGCCGAATGTTCATAAGGACTCTCCTAGCCAAGTTGGTTGTGGACGGCTTGTTGTGAGCAGGAGTTGTGCCAGCGGTAACGACATCAGACTTGTCAACCTTTTTCTTGAATTTGAACCAGTGTCGGTACCGCTGACTGCCTGGCGCGGCAGTGCGTTGTGTGCTGGTGAATGCCTTCTGGCCTAGCAGACGAACGACATCGCAGCTTTCGGCCCAGCGGCTGCCGCAACGCGGAACCGTGCGCAGAACCAGTCAGAAACGCAAAAGGGCGCCGAAGCGCCCCTGGATTTCAAGTGCAAGCAGCGTTTAGCGGCACTGATTCGGCGCGAGGCGGGAAGGTACGCCAGCAGCGCCAAGGGCCGCCGCGTTTCCGGCGCCAATCTGCGCATTTGCCGTCGCATTCGTTTCCGAAGCGCAGCCCCAATCGGTTGAGCCCGAACGGCCTGCCGCCAAGCCCACAGCATAGGCCTCACCGGCAGCTGAACTACGCATCCACGGCGTGAGAGTCAGTGTATTGGACGCAGCGGGGACACCGACGTTGGCACCGTTCAACAGGATGGTGATGATGCCAGTGGCCGGCGCAACCTGAATCGAAGTCACGTACTTGCTCGTTGCGCCAAGGCCACCGGCAGTGGCGTTCCAAGTGCCGGCTGCGGTCGTCAGATCAACCGGGGTCGAGATACCAACGGTGATTGCGTTCTTGGCATCCGCGGCCAAACCGAGACCTTCCGTGACGCGCGAGCGCACCGTGTAGTCCTGATAAGCCGGCAGCGCGATCGCCGCCAGGATACCGATGATCGCCACGACGATCATCAGTTCGATCAAAGTGAAACCGCGTTGAACGGCACGTTGGATTTTCATTTGAGGTCCCTTAGGGAGAGTTAAAAGATGCGAGAGCTACTACGCACCCCCCATGCCAGCGCCCGGAAGCCATGAACTAGGGGGTCATTCGTAACCAGTTTCACGAGTCGTTGGGTTCACGGTGACGCGCCGCGTCACAGGCGGCGACGCGAAACGTCAGCCCTGACTCAAAGTGTGAACACCTGCCCGCTGTGCAGCGCACTCGCGCTGTGCCGCATCGTCTGCCCCTCGATCTGGCTCATTACCGCCGCCACCTCGCCCGGCTTGATGTGGGTGATGTGCACCTGCACCTCACCATCCAGTTGCGCCAGCTCGCGCGCCAGCGTCGTCGGGCACAGGTGCGAGCTGATGCGGGCCAGTTGCTGCTCGTCGTCGCTGAACGCGGTTTCGATCACCAGGTGGGCGATGCGCATGCCGGTCAGGCGACGCCACAGCGCCGGGTTGGGGCCGGTGTCGCCGGTGAAGACCCAGGCGCCGCTGTCGTTGCCTTCCGGCGTGATGGCAAAACCGACTGCGGGAACCGTGTGCTCGGCCGGCAGCACTTCGATGCGCCGGCCGCCGAGCTGCAAGGTCTGGCCGACGGCGAACGGCTCGAACTTCAGCAGCGGGTGCTCGGGGCTCGGCAGGCGGGTGAAGTCGGGCCAGATGGCGCCGTTGAAGATGTGGGTGCGCAGTGCATCGGCCGTCTGCGGCAGCGCGTGCACGCGGATCGGCCCGCGGCGGCTGTGCTGGCGCGACAGGCGCCGCCGCGCCACGCTGTCGGCCAACAGGCCGATGCCGAGGATGTGGTCGAGGTGCGAGTGCGTGACGACGATGTGGTCGATGGCCGTCATCTCGTCGAGCGTGAGGTCGCCGACGCCGGTGCCGGCGTCGATCAGCACATCGTCGTCGAGCAGAAAGGAGGTGGTGCGATCGCCGGCGGCGATGGAGCCGGAGCAACCGAGCACACGGATCTTCATACGTGGCCGCCCGGCCGCCCGAAGGACACGTGCGCCCCCTTGGGGGGCAGCGAACGGAGTGAGCTTGGGGGCCGCATTCGCCGATTTTCCTGTGCGGAGAGAGCCCGTTGCCGCTAACCCTAACGCTGACGTGACCTAGTGCACGCCCGGGCCGCAGAGAAATCAGATCTGGATGAACTGCATCTGCGTGCCGGCGAGCTCGATCACGTCGCCGTTGCGCAGTTGCGCCGAATCGCCGGCCAGGTGCGAGCCGTTGACGGTGGGCTTGTTCGCGCCTTCGACATGCGCCAGCACGTAACCCCCGGGCCGCTTGGTGATCGAGGCCACCTGCACGCCGGGCTTGCCGACGGTGGTGACCACTTTGGTCAGCGGCACTTCGCGGCCCGCGGCGGCGCCGTTCAGGACCTTGATGGCCGCGCTGCCCGGCGAACCGGACAAGCTGCCGAAGCCCGAATTGCTGCTCGCCGGCATGGTGTGCGAAAACGTCGGCCGGTCGGCCGTGTTCACGGTCGTGCCGCCGGGGCCAGCCACCATGCCCGGCTTCATGATCATCGTCTTCTCGTAGTCGACACCGTCTTCGACCAGGTACTTGATCTTGTACTTGCCGATCTCGACCGTGTCGTTGTGCGCCAGCAGTTGCTTCTTGACGGCCTTGCCGTTGATGTAGGTGCCGTTGGTGCTGTTCAGGTCTTCGATGAAGACATCGGCGCCAACCATCTGCAGCACGGCGTGCTCGCCACTGACCGCCAGGTTGTCGATGACGATGTCGTTGTAGGGCCGCCGGCCGAGCGTGGTCTTGTCTTTGGTGACCTGCACTTCCTTGATCACCACACCGTCGAGCGACACCACGAGCTTGCCCATCTTGAAAGCCTTTGTCTGCCCTCTAGGGCGTTGTTGTCAGCGTCGGAAGGGCGCCCACCAGGATTTGGTCGCCGCCGCCGGGCTGCCCGGCGCACGCGCCAGAATGACCGCAATATTATCCTTGCCGCCCGCATCGTTGGCCGCGGCGATCAGCGCCGCGCCCATCTCGTCGAGCGAATCGTAGCCCTGCAACAACTGCGCGATGCTCTCGTCGTCGAGCATGTCCGACAGGCCGTCGGAGCACAAGAGCAGCAAGTCGCCGGGATGCACTTCGTGCTGGTGGATTTCCAGCAGCACCGTGTCTTCGACGCCGACGGCGCGCGTGACGAGGTTCTTGTTGGCCGAAAAGCTCGCCTGCTCGGGCGTGATCAGGCCGGCGTCGATCTGCTCCTGCAGCAGCGAGTGGTCGCGCGTCAGTTGCATCAGGCGGCCGCCGCGCAGGCGGTAGGCGCGCGAGTCGCCGACGTGGCCGATCAGCACGCGCGTGCCACGAAACGCCAGGACGACGAGCGTGGTGCCCATGCCCGAGTACTGCGGGTTGGCGTTGGCGGCGTTGAAGATCGCGCGGTTGGCGTTGTCGACGCAGATGTCCATCGCGCGCCGCACTTCCGGGTCCGTGGCCGAGTCGCCGACCTCTTCGAGCCAGCGCCCGAGCTCGGTCTGGATGAACGACGTAGCCATGCCGCTGGCGACTTCGCCGGCGTTGTAGCCGCCCATGCCGTCGGCCAGGATCGCCAACGCGTTGTGCGCGTCAACGGCGACCGAGTCTTCGTTGTTGGTGCGAGCCCGGCCCGTGTCCGTGGCGCCGAAGAACTCGATGGGCATGTGGGTCTGCGACACAGAAGTCAGTTGCAGCAACAGCGCCGCTGCAGGGCGCGAGGGCAGATCAGTGGGAGGTCCGTCATTGTGCCTCGGCTCGCTGTCCTGTCCGTGCTGCGCCCACTTGTCATGGCTGCCGTTCAACCGGCGTTCGTGGCGTTTGCCGCGGACATAAGCCACTGCACCGTCTGCCGCGCGTTCGCGGCCCAGGCCTGGCCGTCGGCGGGGCGCTGCGCGGGCTGCTTGGCCAGCAGCGGTGCGAGCAATCGTTCGAGCCGCTCGGCGGCGGCAGGTGGCAGGTCGGTGCGCAGGCTGGCCAGCGACGGCGGCGGCGACTGCGCCACCGAGCGCAGCAATGCGCCCATCGACGCCGCTTCGAACGGCGGCCGCCCGGCCAGCAGCTCGTACGTCAGCACGCCCAGCGCGTACAGATCGCTCTGCGCATCGGGCGGCTGACCGGCCAGCAGCTCCGGCGCCATGTACACCGGCGAGCCGAGGAAGACGCCGCTGCGCGAGGCTTGCGCATCCGGCGCTCGTGCCAGGCCGAAGTCGGTCAGCACGGCGCGCCGCGTGGCCAGATCGAAGAGCACGTTGGACGGCTTGACGTCGCGGTGCACGACGCCCTGGCGGTGCGCATGGGCCAGCGCACCGGCGAGTTGGGCGGCGATGTCGAGCGCCAGCGGTTCGGGCAAGCGGTGCTCGGTGCTGACGTAGCGCGCCAGCGTGCTGCCCGCCAGCAGCTCCATGACGATGAAGGTCAGGCCCGCTTGCGAGCCGCTGCCGAAGACGCGCACGATGCCGGCGTGAGCGAGCGCGGCGGCCTGTCGTGCTTCTTGCAGAAAGCGCTCGCGCGCGCTGGCGTCATCGGCGTTGTCGCCGGGCGTGGGCAGCCACACCTTGACGGCGCGCGCTTCTTGCGTGGCCGCGTCGATGCCGCCATAGACGACGGCGGTGGCGCCGCGTCCGAGCGCACGCGCCAGCGTCACGCCGCCGAGCACGGTGCCCGGCGGCAAGTCGCTCGCGTTCAGCGACTGTGCGGGCGCCGCGGGCCTGCGACTCGTCGCTCGAGTAAACAGTCCCATCGTGTGCGGCGCGTGCCGGGCTGCGCCCGGCCTTTCAAGGGCTCGCCGCGCTGCTGCGGGCGGCGCGCCGGCTGGCCACCACCTTGCCCCAGGCCAGCACCAGCAGCGCACCGGCGATGCCGGCGCCGTAACGCACGGTGGCCGAGACTTCCGGCGGCAGGCCGGGCCTCTCCGGTGGCGTGGTGGGCATGTAGCCGAGGATGGCCGGGTCGGTCACGGCCATCGTGCCTGCGATCCAGCCGAGCAGCATGCCGCCGATGGTGATGATGCTCGGGTAGCGGTCCATCAGCTTGATGACGAGCTGGCTGCCCCAGACGATGATCGGGATGCTGACCAAGAGGCCGAAGATCACCAGCGGCATCTTGTGGTCGCCGCCGGCGCCGGCGGCGGCGGCGGCGATGGCGATGACGTTGTCCACGCTCATCACCAGGTCGGCGACGATGACGGTCTTGACGGCGCCCCACAGCTTGTCGCTGCCTTCGATGTTGCCGTGCGCGTCGTCGTCTTCGGGCAGCAGCAGCTTGATGCCGATCCAGACGAGCAGGATCGCGCCGACGATCTTCAGGTACGGGATCGCCAGCAGCGTCAGCGCGAAGAAGATCAGGATCACACGCAGCACGATCGCGCCGGCCGTGCCCCAGAGGATGCCCAGCGTGCGTTGCTTGGGCGGAAGCTTCCGGCACGCCAGCGCGATCACCACCGCGTTGTCGCCACCGAGCAGGATGTCGATCATGATGATCTGGCCGACGGCGATCCAGAAGTCGGCTTGCATGAACTGGTCCATCGGCGGTCTCGTCGGTTCGCAGAAGCGGTGGCGGGGAGGTGAACGGTCGAGTTTAGTGGCCGTGCAGCGAGGCGCCGCTGTGGCAATTACAGATGCAAAAACAAAAGGCCGCATCGCTGCGGCCCTCTGGGCAAACGCGGTACCGGCATCAGCTCACAAAAGCGCCTTGAGCAGCTTGGCCATCTCGCTCGGGTTGCGCGTGATCGTGAAGCCGCACTCTTCCATCACCGCCAGCTTGGCGTCGGCTGTGTCGGCGCCGCCGGAGATCAGCGCGCCGGCATGGCCCATGCGCTTGCCCGCGGGAGCGGTGACGCCGGCGATGAAGCCGACGATCGGCTTCTTCATGTTCGCCTTGCACCAGCGCGCGGCGTCGGCTTCGTCCGGGCCGCCGATCTCGCCGATCATGATCACGGCGTCGGTGTCCGGGTCGTCGTTGAAGAGCTGCATCACGTCGATGTGCTTCAGGCCGTTGATCGGGTCGCCGCCGATGCCGACCGCGCTCGACTGGCCGAGGCCCAGCTCGGTGACCTGGGCCACCGCCTCGTAAGTCAGCGTGCCGGAGCGGCTGACCACGCCGATGCGGCCCTTGCGGTGGATGTGGCCCGGCATGATGCCGATCTTGATTTCCTCCGGCGTGATCAGCCCGGGGCAGTTGGGGCCCAGCAGCAGCGTCCTCTTGCCGCCCGCGGCTTCCTTGGCCTTCATCTTGTTGCGCACTTCGAGCATGTCCCGGACCGGGATGCCCTCGGTGATGCAGATCGCGAGATCCAGGTCGGCCTCGACCGCCTCCCAGATCGCCGCCGCAGCGCCCGCTGGTGGCACGTAGATGACGCTGACCGTCGCGCCGGTGGCGGCCTTGGCGTGTTTGACCGTGGCGTGGATCGGGATGCCTTCGAAATCTTCGCCGGCCTTCTTCGGGTTCACGCCGGCGACGAAGCAGGCACGGCCGTTGGCGTAGTCGCGGCACATCCGGGTGTGGAACTGGCCGGTCTTGCCGGTGATGCCTTGTGTGATGACACGCGTGTTCTTGTCGATCAGGATGCTCATGTCGTCGTCTCCCTCACTTCACCGCAGCGACGATCTTCGTCGCCGCTTCGGCCATCGTGTCGGCGCTGATGATCGGCAGGCCGGATTCCTGGAGCATCTTCTTGCCCAGGTCTTCGTTGGTGCCCTTCATACGCACGACCAACGGCACCGAGAGATTCACCGCCTTGCAGGCCGCGATCACGCCTTCGGCGATGGTGTCGCACTTCATGATGCCGCCGAAGATGTTGACCAGGATGCC
>CADEEN010000104.1 GCA_902826345.1 uncultured Burkholderiales bacterium
GGGCCTGCTGGCGTGCGGCGTCGCGGCGCGGCGGGGCGTGGGTGGCAGGGGCTGCGGCGCTCGGCGTGGCCGCGCTTGCGCTGCAGCTCGCGTCGGCCGTGTTCGCCGGCGAGGTGCTGGCGTGGTCGGTGCCCTGGCTGCCTACTCTCGGCATCGACTTCGGTTTCCGCATGGACGGCCTGGCGTGGCTGTTCACGCTGCTGATCGGCGGCATCGGCGCGCTCGTCGTGCTCTACGCTGCCTGGTACCTGGATCCGAAAGATCCGGCGCGGCGCTTCTACATCTTCCTGCTGCTGTTCATGGGCGCGATGCTCGGTCTGGTGCTCGCCGACAACCTGCTGCTGCTCGTCGTCTTCTGGGAGCTGACGAGCCTGTCGTCGTTCCTGCTGATCGGCTATTGGCACGCCCGTGACGACGCGCGTGAAGGCGCGCGCATGGCGCTGGCCGTCACGGGCGCGGGGGGGCTGTGCCTGCTCGCCGGCGTGCTGCTCATCGGCCACATCGCCGGCTCGTTCAAGCTGGACGTCGTTCTGGAGTCGGGCGATTTGATCCGACAGCATCCGCTCTACATCACCGCGCTCGTGCTCGTGCTGCTCGGCGCGTTCACGAAAAGCGCGCAAGCGCCGTTCCACTTCTGGCTGCCGCATGCAATGGCCGCACCCACGCCCGTGTCGGCCTACCTGCATAGCGCGACGATGGTCAAGGCCGGCGTCTTCCTGCTGGCGCGGATGTACCCCGCGCTCGGCAACAGCGAGCCGTGGTTCTGGATCGTCTCGCTGACGGGCCTGACGACGCTCGTGCTCGGCGCCTACATCGCCATCTTCAAGCACGATCTCAAGGGCCTGCTGGCCTACTCGACGATCAGCCACCTCGGGCTGATCACGCTGCTGTTCGGCCTCGACGAGCCGCTGGCCGTCGTCGCCGGTGTCTTCCACATCATCAACCACGCCACGTTCAAGGCCGGCCTCTTCATGAGCGCCGGCATCATCGACCACGAGACCGGCACGCGTGACATGCGGCGCATCAATGGTCTGTTCAAGGCCATGCCGTTCACCGCCACGCTCGGCATGGTGGCCGCGGCGGCGATGGCCGGCGTGCCGCTGATGAACGGCTTCCTGTCGAAGGAAATGTTCTTCGCCGAGACCGTCACCAAGGACACGCATGCGCTGATGAACTGGCTGTTGCCCGCCGGCGCCACGCTGGCCGGCATCTTCAGCGTCGCCTACTCGATCCGCTTCGTGCACGACGTCTTCTTCAACGGCGAGCCGCACGACCTACCGAAGACGCCCCACGAAGCGCCGTTCTTCATGCGCCTGCCCGTGCTGCTGCTGGTGCTGTTGTGCGTCACCGTCGGTCTGCTGCCGGCGGCCACCGTCGGCCCCACGCTGGCCGTGGCCGCGCAGGCCGCGCTGCACGGCCGGCCCGGCCTGCCGCTGCCCGAGTACACGCTCGCCATCTGGCACGGCCTGAACCTGCCGCTGGTGATGAGCGTCGTCGCCGTGATCGGCGGCACGCTGCTGTATTTCGGCTTGCAGCGCTTCATCAACCTGCACCGCCTGGTCGATCTGCCGCTGCTGTGGAAAAAAGGCGGTCGCGATCTTTTCGTCACGCTGCAGGAAGGCGGCCTGGCCACCGCGCGCGGCATCACGGCGGCGCTGCAAACGGGCAGCCTGCAGCGCTACCTCGCTTTGCTCGTCGTCATGGCCATCGCCGCCGGCGCGTGGCCGTTTCTGCGCGCCGATGCGCTGCCGTCAGGTGCGCTGCCGCTTCACATCGACGGCCTCGGCGCTGCCACGGTCACCGTCGGCGCGATCGGCATTGCGGCGGCGCTGGGCGTCGTCGTCATGCACCGCCGCCGCATGACCGCGCTGCTGCTGCTGGCCGTCACCGGCCTCGTCGTCTGTCTGGCCTTCGTGCACCTGTCGGCGCCGGACCTGGCGCTGACGCAGTTGCTCGTCGAGATGGCGACGACGGTGCTGATGATGCTCGCGCTGGCGTGGCTGCCGAAGGAGGCCGCGGTCGAACACTCGCGCTGGCGCAAGGGCCGCGACGCGTTTATTGCCGCCGCAGCGGGCCTGGGCACCGCGGCGCTGGTGTGGCTGGTGATCGGCCGGCCCTTCGATTCGATCTCGCCCTACTTCTTGTCGCACGCGCTGCCAGAGGGCGGCGGCACGAACGCGGTCAACGTCATCATCGTGGACTTCCGCGCCTTCGACACGCTGGGCGAGATCACGGTGATGGGCATCGCCGCGCTAGTCATGCAGGCGCTCTTGTCGCAGTTCACGCCGCGCGAAGGCCAGGGCCTGACGCTGCTGCCGGGTGCGCCGCCGCTGATGCTGCAACTGGTCTCGCGCGGGGTGCTGCCGTTTGCGCTGCTGATCTCGATCTACCTCTACCTGCGCGGCCACAATCTGCCCGGTGGCGGCTTCATCGCCGGCCTCGTGCTCGCGCTCGGCCTGATGCTGCAGTACGTGGCGCATGGATTGAACTGGGTCGATGCACGCTCGCGCATCGACTACATCGCGTGGATCGGCGGCGGCCTGCTCATCGCCGCGATCACCGGCCTGGCATCGTGGTGGTTCGGCGCGCCGTTTCTGACCAGCACCTACGACTATCCGTGGCTGCCCGGCGTCGGCGGCGTGCCGCTGGCCAGCGCCAGCGCGTTCGACCTCGGCGTGCTGCTCGTCGTCACCGGCGCGACGATGGTGATGCTGTTGTCGGTCGCACGCATCGGCAGGAGCGCGCGGGCAGAGCGCTGGGCCGCTCCCGAGCCGGCCCGCATCCCCTCGGGGGATCGCCCGACGTACACGGCGGGCGAGGGGCACACATGAATCTGTTGATGGCGCTCGGCATCGGCACGCTCACCGGCTGCGGCGTCTGGCTGCTGCTGCGCGCGCGCACCTTCGACGCCGTGCTCGGCCTGACGCTGCTGTCCTACGCCGTCAACCTGTTCATCTTCGGCATGGGCCGCTGGAAAACCGGTGCGCCGCCGATCCTCGGCAGCAGCTCGACGGCGACGCTGCAGAACACCACCGACCCGCTGCCACAGGCCCTCGTGCTCACCGCCATCGTCATCAGCTTCGCGATGACGGCGCTGCTGTTGGCGCTGGCGCTGCGCACGCATGCGGCGACGGGCAGCGACCACGTCGATGGGGACGAGCCCAAGTGAACCACCTCATCGTCGCACCGGTCGTGCTGCCGCTCGTCGCCGGGTCGTTGTGCGCGCTGCTCGGCACGCGCGCGCCGCGTTTCACCGCCGCACTGTCGCTCGCTGCCACGCTCGGCCTGCTCGCCATCGCCGTCCTGCTGCTGCGACAGGCCAGCAGCGGCGCCGTGCAGCCCTACCTGCTCGGCAACTGGGACGCGGCGTTCGGCATCGCGCTGGTGCTCGACCGCCTGTCGGCGCTGATGCTGGTGCTGACCGCACTCGTGGCATTGATCAGCCTGCTCTACGCGCTGGCCGGCGAGCACCGGCGCGGCGCGCACTTTCACGCCCTCTTCCAGTTCCAGTTGATGGGCCTGTGCGGCGCCTTCCTCACCGCCGACCTGTTCAACCTCTTCGTCTTCTTCGAAGTCCTGCTCTGCGCCAGCTACGGCCTGATGCTGCACGGCCACGGCGCCGGCCAGCGCGAGCGCCTGAAGGCCACGGTGCACTACGTGATCTTCAACCTCGCCGGCTCGGCGCTGTTCCTGATCGCAGTGAGCCTGCTCTACGGCATCGCCGGCACGCTGAACATGGCGGACTTGTCGCTGCAATTGGCGGCGCTACCAGCGGAGAACGCGGCGCTGGCGCAAGCCGCGGCGTTGATGCTGCTCGTCGTCTTCGCCGTCAAGGCGGCGCTGCTGCCGCTGTACTTCTGGCTGCCCGACGCGTACGCGAGCGCGACCGCGCCGGTGGCCGCGCTGTTCGCAATCATGACCAAGGTCGGCGTCTATGCGATCGCGCGCACGACGACGCTGCTGTTCGGCGAAGGCGCCACGGCGCAGGTCTTCACGCCGATGCTGCCGGCACTGGCGCTGGCCACGCTCGTGCTCGCTGCCGTCGGCGTGCTCGCGGCCCGGCGCTTGCGTGGCCTCATCGCCTACCTGGTGGTCGGCTCGGCCGGCACGCTGCTGTTGTGCATCGGCCTGGGCACGCGGGGCAGCGTGGCCGCCGGTTTGTTCTACCTCGTCAACAGCACGCTCGTCGCCGCGGCGTGGTTCCTCATCGCCGACCGCGTGGCCGGCGCTCGTGCGAGCGGCGATGCGCTGCTGCAACCAGCGACGCTCGCGCGCGGCGCATGGGCGCCGCTCGGCGTGGCGTTTTTCATCGCCGCCGTCGCCGTCGCCGGCATGCCGCCGCTGGCCGGCTTCTTCGGCAAGGCGCTGCTGCTGCAGGCCGCGGGCGACACGCCGTGGGCCGCGTGGAGCGTCGCGCTCGTGCTCGGCTCGAGCCTGGCGATCGTCGTCGCGCTGGCGCGCGCGGGCAGCAGCCTCTTCTGGAAGCCTGGCACGGTGCTGTCTTCGATGCCGCCGACACACCACGAACAGCATCACGCGCTGCACACCAGCGCGATCGTGCTTGGCTTGGCACTCGTCGCAGCCACGTCGGTGTTCGCACGGCCGTTGTCGGCGTACACAGACGCAGCAGCGTCGCAGCTCTTCGAGCGCCGCGGGTACATTGATGCGGTGCTCGGCGCGCGGCCCGTGCCACCTGCGTACGACGTGCGGCGCGAAATGCGCGAGCGGGGTGACGCGAAGTGAGAAAGCTGTTGCCGTCACCGCTGCTCTCGCTGGCGCTGCTCGTCACCTGGCTGATGCTCAACGAGTCCGCATCAGCCGGCCACCTGCTGCTTGGTGCGGCATTGGCGCTCGCGCTGCCCTGGCTCACGCGCGCCTGGCGGCCCGACGTGCCGCGTGTGGGCCGCGTGACCACCGCGATGAAGCTCGCGGGCACGGTGCTGACGGACATCGTCAAGTCCAACATCGTCGTGGCCCGGCTCATCCTCGGCGACGAGCGCCGCATCACGCCGCGCTTCGTCTGGGTGCCGTTGTCGATCCGCGATGCGCACGGCATCGTCGCGCTGGCCGGCGTGGTGACGATGACGCCGGGCACGTTGTCGGCTGACCTGTCCGACGACCACCGCCACCTGCTCGTGCATGCGTTCGACGTCGACGACGACGCTGCGCAGGCCGCGCTCATCGCCGACATCCAGGCGCGCTACGAAGCGCCGCTGATCCGTATCTTCGAAGGAGACCGCGCATGATCCTGCCCTACGTGCTGCCCGTCGTCATCGGCGCGTTGGCGCTCGCGCTCGCGCTGGCGGCATGGCGCCTGTTCAAAGGCCCTTCCGCGGCCGACCGCGTGCTGGCGCTCGACACGCTCTACATCAATGCGCTGGCGCTGCTCGTCGCGCTCGGCGTTTGGCTGAACACGACGCTGTACTTCGAAGTCGCGCTGCTGATCGGGCTGCTCGGCTTTGTCGGCACCGTCGTCGTGGCGACGTTCTTGCTGCGCGGGAGGATCGTTCCATGATTCCTGCATGGGCTGACGTGTTCATCGCCGCGCTCGCGCTCTTCGGCGCCGCGTTCACGCTCGTCGGCTCGTGGGGCCTGGCCAAGCTCGGTGACTTCGGCAAGCGCCTGCATGGCCCGACCAAGGCGACCACGCTCGGCGTCGGCTGCGTGCTGCTGGCGTCGATGCTGTGGTTCGGGCTCACCGGCACGCCGAGCCTGCACGAGCTGCTGATCACGCTCTTCCTGTTCTTCACCGCGCCGGTGTCGGCGCACCTGCTGATCAAGGCGGCGATGAAGCTCGATCCTTCGCTGCGGCCACCACCACCGCCGAAGTGAAAGAAGCGCCGCAGCGCTACGCACCGCCGTCCGCCGAAGTGGCCGACGTCGGTGCAGCCGATGCGCTGCTCGCCGCGCGCCCGCGCAGCGTCGTCTGGGCCTGCGCATTGATGCTGGCCTCGATGCTGATCGGCCTGGTGTCGCTGCTGCCGGTCGTCGACCCGCCGATGCCCGGCGAGCCGGCGGCAATGACCGCGCTGATCTGGGGCATCACGCTCGTCTTCACCACCGCCGAGCTGTGGCTGCTCGGCTGCGTCTGGCGGCGCCGCAACTGGGCGCGCTGGGTGATCGTGAGTCTGGCGCTGCTCGGCATCGTCGTCAGCCTGCCGATCATCGGCGAAGACTGGGCGCGCTCGCCGCTGCTGGCCGGGCTCGGCATCGCCGGCGTGGCGATCAGCGCTGCGGCGGCCGCATTGCTGCTGGCGGGCGCGTCGGCGCGCTGGTTCAAGGGCACCGTGTCCGTTCGCTGAGCGCGCAGGAAGGCACGACCTTCACGCGGCGTAAACCCCGTGGAGCCTGCGCCGCGGGCTCACCCACCGAGGAGAGCCGCATGTTGATGAACCTGCTCACGAAAGGCGCGCTGCGCCTGCCTCTGGCCTCGTGCGTGACCATCGCCTTCGGCCTGCTGGCCGCGCCGACGCTGGCCGACGATTCGCGCTCGCGCGGCCGCATCGAGGCGCGACTGAAAGGCTTTGCAGAAGTGCCGGCCGTCTCATCGGCGGCCAGCGGCCGCTTCCGGGCGCGTCTGGACAGCGCATCGCAAATGCTGACCTACGAGCTGTCGTACGGCGGCCTCGAAGGCGACGTGCGCCAGGCCCACATCCACTTCGGCCAGCACGGCGCCAACGGCGGCATCATGGTCTGGCTGTGCCAGACATCGTTCAACGTCTCGCCCGTGGCCTCGACGCCGCCGTGCCTGCAGTCGGGCACCTTCAACGGCGTCATCTCGGCCGCCGACGTCATCGGCCCGTCGGGCCAAGGCATCGCCGCCACCGAGTTCGCCGAGATGGCCAAGGCCATTACCAGCGGTGTGGCTTACGTCAACGTGCACTCGTCGAAATTCCCCGGCGGCGAGATCCGCGGGCAGTTGCGCGACGACGATTGAGCCGCCGTTGCGGCTGGCTTGCTGAAGCAGGCGATCCTCGCTAGACTAGTCAGATTACTAGTCAGAATGAGGTTTGTCATGAAAACTTGGCCCGTCCAGGACGCCAAAGCCCGATTCAGCGAGTTCCTGGAAAAGTGCCTGGCCGAGGGCCCGCAGATGGTGACCAAGCGCGGCGCGGAGGCCGCCGTGCTGGTACCTGCCGACGAGTGGCGCCGTCTGCAGGCATCAGCCCGGCCATCGCTCAAGCAACTGCTGCTGTCCGAGCAGGCACGCGCCGTGATTGCCGTGCCGCCGCGAGGCCGGGCGCGTCGGCGCTCTCCCTCGGCGCTGCGGTGAGCTCCGATGTACTTGCTCGACACCAACGTCGTTTCAGAACTGCGCAAACCCAAGCCGCACGGCGCCGTGTTGCAGTGGATCGAGCAGGTGCCCGATGCCGACCTGCACATCTCGGCGGTGACGATTGGCGAAATTCAATCCGGCATCGAACTGACGCGACAACAGGACGAACCGAAAGCCATCGAACTCGAACAGTGGCTCGAACTCGTCGCGTCTTCGTTCAACGTGATCGCGATGGATGCGTCAGCGTTCAGACAGTGGACTCGCTTGATGCACAAAGCGTCAGACACGCTTTACGAAGACGCGATGATTGCGGCCACGGCCCAGCTGCACAAGCTCACCGTGGTGACGCGCAACACGGCCGACTTCAAGGGCTTCGGCGTGAGGGTGCTGAACCCTTTTGCATTGCAACGCAAGTGAAGCGTCAGAGCTCACGCTGCGCGCTACAACCGCTGCGCATCGAACGTATTGCACTGCTGCACGCTGCCGCTCTCCAGCCCGCGTCGGAACCACGTCATGCGCTGCTGGCTCGTGCCGTGGGTGAAGCTCTCCGGCACGATCGTGCCTTGCGATTTGCGCTGCAGGTTGTCGTCGCCGATCTGCGCGGCGGCATTCATCGCTTCTTCGAGGTCGCCGCGCTCCAGCCAGCCTTTGCTCTTCTGCGAGTGATTGGCCCAGACGCCGGCAAAACAATCGGCTTGCAGCTCGACGCGCACCGACAGCGCGTTCATCTGCTGCTCGCTGACGCGGCCGCGCATGCTGTCGACCTTGCCGGTGATGCCGAGCTGGTTCTGCACATGGTGCGCCACCTCGTGCGCCACCACGTAGGCCTGCGCGAAGTCGCCCGGTGCGCCCATGCGTGAGCGCAGCGTGTCGAAGAACTGCATGTCGAGATAGACCTTCTGGTCGCCAGGGCAGTAGAACGGCCCCATCGCCGACTGCCCCGTGCCGCAGGCCGTGCCGACGGCGCCGCGGAAGAGCACGAGCTTGGGCTCGCTGTAGCGCGTGCCGCTGCTTTGCATGATCTTGCCCCAGACGTCCTCGGTGTCGGCGAGCACGGTCGAGACGAAGGCGGCAGCCTCATCCGTGGCCGGCGGCCTGGCGGCCGGGCCTTGCGACTGCGGCGCCGCCACCGGACCCCCGCCGCCCAACACGCCGAGCACGGTCAGCGGGTTGATGCCGAAGATCCAGCTCGCCAGCACGGCGATGATGATCGTGCCGATGCCGATGCCGCGTCCGCCGCCGAGGCGGATGCCGCCACCCCCGCCGCCGGCGCGCCGGTCTTCGACGTTGTCACTCTGCCGTTGGCCTTCCCACTTCATGCGCTGCTCCTGAGGTGAGTTCGGGTTGTACCGCAAGTTGTGAGCGCCACGACCTAGGGGGTGCCGCCATGTCCGGATCGATCGCCTTGCCGCGTGGACCTGCCACGACCCTTCGGCTGCGAGGACCCGATGAATCTTCACTCCGCTCCTGTCTTCCCTCCCCCACCGCGCCTGGCGCTGGTCATCGGCAGCGGCGGCGTGCGCGGCGCCTCGGCGCTCGGCGTGTTCGACGTGCTCTCGCGTGCCGGCCTGCGCCCGGACCTGATCGTCGGTTGCAGCTCGGGCGCGGTCTTCGGCGCTGGGCTTGCGCTTGGGCTGGCCACCGATGAGCTGATGCGCATGGTGACGACGCTGTGGTCACCCGAGCTGACGCAGAAAAAACGCTGGCACGCCTACGCGCAGTTGCTGGCGCCGCGGCTGGCGCGCTTCGGCCACGGCTTTTCGCTGCGCAGCGAGAGGCCGATCGTGCAGCGGCTCGAAGCCGCGTTCGGCGATCTGCGACTGGAGAACCTGCGCCTGCCGCTGCGCGTGGCAGCCACCATGGCGGCGACAGGCGCGCCGGTGGTGATCAGCCGCGGCTCCGTCGTGCGCGCAGTGCAGGCGAGCATGGCGGTGCCGTTCTTGTGGCCGAGCGTCGACATCGGCGGGCGCCGGCTGGTCGACGGTGCGCTGTCCGACCCGCTGCCGGTGGCCGCGGCGAGCGACGCGCTGGTGGTGCTGGCGCTCGGCTTTCGCGGCGACATGCCGCGCCACCTGAAGCGGCCGTCGAGCCTCGTCGCACAGGTCAGCACCGCGCTGATCAACAACCTGTACGAAGCGCGCATGGCTGCGGCGCGGGCGCGCGGGCAGGCGCTGATCGAGCTCGACCCGGTGTGGCCGCGGCGCATCGGCCTGTGGGAGACGCAGGCCCTGCCGGCCGCGTTCGAGGCCGGGCGGCAGGCCACGCTCGCCGCGCTGCCGGCGATCGAGCGCACGCTGCGAGCGCGCGTCGGGCGGCACGCGGCTTGACAGCGCGCATGGGACCGCAGTCCCTAGGATCGAAAACGCCGCGGGCCTAAGCTGCTGCCGATGCAAACCGAAGAAGAGTGCAGGGCCGCGACGGCGCCGGACTCGGTGCAGGCCCTGTTCCCCAGCCTCTACACCGAACTGCGCCGCCTGGCGCGCTCGCGCCTGGCCGGCGGCGGGCGGCCGACGCTGCTCGACACCTCGGCGCTGGTGCACGAGGCCTTCATGCACATGCAGAAGGACGGCGGCGTGCACGTGGCCGACCGCGAGCACTTCCTGGCCTATGCGGCGACGACGATGCGCAACATCGTCATCGACTTCGTGCGCCGGCGCAAAGCCGAACGCCGCGGCGGCGGCGCCGAACACGTGACGCTGGACACGCTGGCCGCCGCGCAACTGGGCGCGGCAAGCGACGACGAGATCCTCGACGTGCACGAGGCGCTACAGACGCTGGCCGAGGTCGATGCGCGCCTGGTGCGCGTGGTCGAGATGCGCTACTTCGCCGGCCTCACCGACCTCGAGATCGCGAGTGCGCTCGGCGTCACCGACCGCACGGTGCGGCGCGATTGGGAACGGGCGCGGCTGCTGCTGGCGGAGATGCTTGGCCGCTGATGTCCGCGCACCACGGCGCTTTGCGTGGTACGCACGAGATGCCGCGATGAACCCGACCCACCGCACCGACGCCGCGCAGTTGAGGCAGCTCAACGCGCTGCTCGAAACCGCGCTGGCGTTGTCGCCGGCCGAACGCAGCACCTGGCTGCGCGCGCTGCCGTTCGAGCAGCAGCCCCTGGTGCCGATGCTGGCCTCGATGCTCGAACGCGCTGCCGTCGAGACCGACAGCTTCATGCGCACCGGCGCCCACGTGCGGCTGGAGGCGGTGGCCGACGATGCGCCGGGCGACCTCATCGGGCCCTACGAGTTGATCCGCCCGCTCGGCCACGGCGGCATGTCCACGGTCTGGCTGGCGCGCCGCAGCGACGGCACGTTGCAGCGCGAGGTGGCGCTGAAGCTGCCGGCGCCGGCGGGCTTCGGCGGCGCCGGCATTGCGCGGCGCATGGCGCGCGAGCGCGACATCCTGGCCAGCCTCGAGCACCCGCGCATCGCCCGCCTGTACGACGCCGGCGTCACCGCCGAAGGCCGGCCGTGGCTGGCGATGGAGCGCGTCGAGGGCGCGCCGATCGACGAGCACGTGGCCATACACAAGCTCGGCGTCGAACAACGACTGCGGCTGTTCATCGAAGTCGCCGATGCGGTCGCACACGCGCATGCGCGGCTCGTCGTGCACCGCGATCTGAAGCCGGGCAACATCCTCGTCACCGCCAGCGGCGGCGTGTGCCTGCTCGATTTCGGCGTGGCGCAACTGCTCGAAGACGACACGCCCGCCGATCAACAACTCACGCGCCACATCGGCCGCCCGGTGACGCCGGACTACGCCGCCCCCGAGCAGCTCGGCCCGCAACCGGTGGGCACCGCGGCCGACGTGTACTCGCTGGGCATCGTGCTCTTCGAGCTGCTCACCAACACGCGGCCTTACAGCGTGGCGCATCATGGCGTGACCTCGCTGCAGGACGCGGTGCTGCACGCTGCCGTGCCGGCAGCCAGTTCACGCGCGCCGGACAAGGCCACGGCGCAGCAGTTGCGCGGCGACCTCGACACCATCGTCGCCAAGGCGCTGCGCAAAAAGCCGGCCGATCGTTACAGCAGCGTCGAAGCCTTCGCAGCCGACGTGCAGCGCCACCTCGATGGCCAGGCCGTGCTGGCGCAACCGCCGACCTGGCGCTACCGCGCGCGCAAGTTCGCGCGCCGCTGGCGCCTGCCGCTGGCCGCCGCGGCGATGGTGCTGGC
>CADEEN010000105.1 GCA_902826345.1 uncultured Burkholderiales bacterium
TAGCTTGCCCGGCGGCCCTCAGCGCCGCGTCGTCAACGCCAACACCCGCTGCGCGACGCAGCGCCCCTGCACCTGCCCGCCGATCACCGCGCTGCGGTAATGAATGCCCGCATACAGCCGCGACAACGCCGCCTCTTCCGCCGCCGCATTGAAACTCGCGAACGTGCGCGGCCCCCAGCCGCGGTCGTTGTGCGCGTTGTCGGTGAACGACGTGTTCGCGCCGAACACGCTCGACAGCACCGCCGCCGCCGCGGCCGACTGCACCGAGTGCCCCGACGGGTACTCTGGAAACGGTGGCGTGTTCATCAGTTGCGGCGTCCAGTTGCTGTCGATGAACAACTGCACGTAGGTGACAGGGCGCAGCAGGTTGATCCGGTACTTGCTGCGCCACGCGGCGATGAAGGCGTCGTTCATCGCCAGCGTCAACAGCGCGTAGGTCTGTGCGGCATCGGCCAGCGTGGCATTGCGCGACTTCAACACGTCGCCGGCGATGTGCACCCAGTGGCCGGCGGGCGTGGGCGTCTTGCCCGGGTCGTCGGCCCAGTAGAGCGCGAACTGACGCTGCGCCTGCGTGGCGGCGTTGGCGATGCGCCAGACTTCTTCGGCTTCTTTGTGGAAGGGCGAGCCGCCCGCCTCCGAGTACGGCGGCGGCGCAGGCGCTGGACAGGCGTCGCTGCCCTTCAAAACGAAGGCCCGGTTCTCGCCCCACCACGGCAGCAGCGCCGGCGCGAAGCCCGGCGGCGTGGCGCTCCACTGACCGGCGCCGCTCGGCGGCACGTAGTTGCTCTGCGAGCGGCGCAGCGGCCCCCACGCTTCGTGGCCGCCGTCGGTGCGCGCCCAGGTCATCAGCGCCATCGCCATCAGCTTGCCGAAGCTCTGCGAGCGCTGCGTGATCTCGGCGCTGACGGTGGCGGCATCGAACTCCTGCGGGTACTTCAAAGGCAGGTTGGCTCGAGCAGATCGATGCGCTGCTTGTTCTCTGCGCTCGCGGTCGGGAACATCATTCGTGTCATCGCTGCCAGCGCGGCGTTGGCCACGGTGGGCCAGTGCAGCACCTCGTCGGGCTGCGCCGCGGGCAGCGAGTCGAGTTCGTTGAGCTGGCCGGCGAGGCTGCGCTGCGCCGGCATGCCGGGCAGCACCGATTCGTGGAGCGCCAGGCCGAGGTAGCCGAGCGCGCGCGAGGCCACCGGCGGGCTGAAGCCGGGGGTCTGCTGGATGAGTTGCAGGTCGAGCTGGAACCAGTCGATGGCGACGTTGGCGCTCGACTGCGACGCGTCTTTCGCCGGTTGCCCGCGAGCGGCTATCGCCACGCACATCAGCAACGCGACGAGAAGCAGATGCTTCGTCACGGCGCCCTCCACGCGCTCACACCCGCCTGTCGATCGACGTTGTAGAACGCATCGGCCGCGACGCTTTGCCACGCGCTCCATTCGCCGTGCGGCCACTGCACGCGCAGCTTGACGTTGATAGCCTCGCCAACGCCGAAGTGCATCCAGCCGAGGTGTCCGCTGGCATGACCGCCGCCGAGGGTGAGTTCCTGACGCACGATGCGGTTGTTGCCGAGATCGACCTCGACCCACGCGCCGATCGCGTCGCGGTTGCCGCCGCCCTGACGCAGGCGCAGTTGCAGCCAGCGGCCCATGGGCTTCGGCTGCGCAGCGTTGCCGGCGCCGACGTTGCGCCAGAGTTGCGCCTTGTCCCAGCGGTTGACGACTAGCATGTCGAGCAGGCCGTCGCCGTTGAGGTCGGCGAGCATCCCGCCGCGGCCGCGTTTGAAGCTGGCGACGTTGGCCTGCTGGCCTGCCTCGGCGAAGCTGCCGTCTGCCCGTTGCAGCAGCAGGTTGTTCGGGTCCTGCGCGGCAAAGTCCGGCATCGAAGAGATGTTGCCCTTGACGATGAAGAGGTCGGCCAGGCCGTCGTGATTCACGTCGGCGAACTGTGCGTGCCACGCAGTCGATGGGTGCACGTCGCCGCCGATGTAGGGCCGGTGCGCGGTGGCGCCGCGCTTGAAGGCGATGTCGCGGTAGCTCGGCTGCTTGGGCCCCGCCTCCAACTGCTGCATCTTGTTGTCGGACATGCTGGTGAGGAAGACCTCGGGGTAGCCGTCACTGTCGAGATCGGTGCTGGCGATGCCCATGCCCCAGATCTGCAGCGGCTTCCAGCCCTGCTCGGCGGTGTACAGCGCGGGCGCTGCGCCGGGTGCCAGCTTCCACAACTGCTCCTGCCCGCCCTTGTAGTACTCGCGGTCGTTGCTGACGCGCAGCGCCGGCTGGCCGCTGCGGTTCCAGTCGGAGAAGAGCATCGAGAGCGCGCAGTGGCCGGGCGTCAGTGGCAGCGCCGCCGCGTACGCGCCGCCTTCGGCAGTGCTCGGCCGCCACAGCGATGCGGGCGTGCAACTGCCCCACGGGAACTCGGGCTTGCCGCGATCGGTGTAGGTGCCGATCGCCAGCGTCGGCCATTGCTGCCCGCGCTCCCAGGTCGCCGCGAACGCGCTGTGCCAGGCGTTGCTGCTGGCGAACTTCCACTTGTCGTTGGTGCGCTCGAAGCGGCAGCCGCCGAGGCCGCGAAAGAGCTGCACCTCACCGACGCGCAGCACCACGAGGTCGGCGTTGCCGTCGGCGTCGATGTCGATCGGGTACGCGCCGATGGCGTTGGTCAGCTCGAGCCCCGAGCGTTCTTCGGCGAGCTTGATTGCGCCGCCGCGCACGCTCTTGTTGCGGTACAGCTTGGCCTTGTTGACGCCGGCCGTGACGTAGACCTCCGGCAAGCCGTCGCCGTCGCAGTCGAAGGTGGCGACACCGCCGCCCACAAGGTACTCGGCTTCGCCGTCGAAGCGGCTGTTGAAGCCGGCGGCGTCGGTTTCTTCGATGAAGCGGGGCACGGGCGGCACGGCGGCGTCGGTCTGCGCCGCTGCGTGACAGGCGACGGAGACAAGCGTCGCCGCGAGCAGGTGCCCCGCCCTCGCGCCATCAGTGACGGTGGTCATGTGCGGTAGCTGCAGGCACTCGCAGTGCGCTGAAGGTAGTCCGCTCGACGACAGGGTTGGGCGTCGCGCGTGGGGTCGTCGGGTTCGGGTAAAGCGAAGGCAAGAGTGCCCAAAGCGCTGCAAAGATGGCCGCGATCCACCCTGAGAGCATCGTCAGCGCGCGTTGATTCGCCTGATCGCTTAGCCAGCCCCAGAAGCGCGAGAACCAAGGCGGACGGAGACGAACTCGGTGCTGTCTTTCGAAGCGGTCTCGCTCGATGCGAGAAACCAGAAGATCGTCGCGGCAGAAGAGTGGTGCTTGCAGGTGGCCGAGGCCTGACTCCCTATCTCGGGTCGGTAAACTGTAATGGCCACGAACTGCGATTCGTTCGTTTGACTTGGACTCCAAAAGTCGCCGAGCGTCGTCCGCTTTCAGGTACTGCAATGGCGGTCGGGCGTGGCCTTGCGCCCGAAAGGAAAAAGCCACCGTCTGCGCTGTCGTAACAACGCCGTCCGGCGTGTCTTCGGTTTGCGTATGGCTTCCGAGGTCGCGGATGTAGACGGAGAAGACCAGCAAGTCGTCAGCTGCAAGCTTGAGCAATGTGGCGTGATCCATTCCGGCCAAGCTCCAGCGCTGCACAATCTCGTCGAGCGTGAAGAAGTCTTTTTCGGGGACTGTCATCTGCTGTGAAAGTGCTAGCGGGAAGTTGCGAAGGGCCCGCTGAGGTTACCCCTAAGCAACACCCAACCTCACGCCGGCGCGAACGCCTCGGCCACGCGCGTGACCTTCTTGCCCGCGATGATCATGCCCAGCACCTCGTCCTCGGTGACCTCGGCCGTGCGGTAGGTGCCGACGGTCTTGCCGTTCTTCATCACGCTCAAGCGGTCCGACAGGCCGAACACATCCGGCATATCGTGCGAGATCAGAAAGATGCCCACGCCCTGCGCCTTCAGCTTGCGCACCAGGTCGTGCACCATGCGTGTCTCTTCGGGGCCGAGCGCGGCGCAGGGCTCGTCCATGATCAGCGCCTTGGCGTTGAAGTAGAGCGCGCGCGAGATCGCCACCACCTGGCGCTGCCCGCCCGACAGCGAGCGCACCGGCACGCGGATGTTCTTGAAGTTCGGGTTCAGGCGATGGAACACGTCGCGCGCGGCTTTCTCCATCGCGTAATCGTCGAGCGTGCCCCAGCGCGTCATCAGCTCGCGGCCGAGGAAAAGGTTGGCCACGGCGTCGAGGTTGTCGGCCAGCGCGAGGGTTTGATAAATCGTCTCGATGCCGAGGTTCTGCGAGTCGGCGGGGTTGGCGATCTTCGCGGCCTGGCCGTTGAGGCGCACTTCGCCTGAGTCGATCGGGTAGGCGCCGGCGAGCATCTTCATCAGCGTCGATTTGCCAGCGCCGTTGTGGCCGAGCAGCGCCACCACTTCGCCAGCATGCACCGACAGGCTCACGCCCTCGACTGCGCGCACACCTCCGAAGGCCTTGTGGATGTCGCGCATCTCGATCAGCGGTGTCCCCCCGGGAATCGCGCTCATGTCATCCGCTCCCCGGTCGCGCGCCGGTACAGCACGTCGAACACCACGGCGACGATCAGCACCTGGCCGATGATCACCATGCGCCAGCCGATGCTCACGTCCATCAGCAGCAGGCCGCTTTCGAGGAACTGGATGATCAGCGCGCCGAGCACCGAGCCGAGCACGGTGCCGCTGCCGCCGGACAGCGCCACGCCGCCGATCACGGCCGCGGCGATGACGTACAGCTCCATGTTCGTACCGAGCGAGTTGGTGCCCGCGTTCAATCGCGACACCGACACCACCGCCGCGATCGTCACCAGCACCGCCAGCAGCAGGAAGAGTTTCAACATCACGCGCTTGACCGGAATGCCCACCAAGAGCGCCGCCTCCGGATTGCCGCCGATGGCGTACACGTAGCGCCCGAAGCGCGTGCGGTTGACGATGAAGGCCATGGCCATCACCACCAGCGCCCAGATCAGCACGGGAATCGGGATGCCCTGCCCCGCGCCCTTGTCGGCCAGCACGTAGGCGTTCATCGTCGCGACGAAGCCGAGCAGCACGGCGATGAAGAAGCCGGTGACGGCGATGTCGAACCACGCCGGCCGCAGCGGAAAGCCGTGCGCCACCGCGTTGCGCCGCCGGCTGAACGTGTTCCACAGCAGCAGCGCCGCCAGCACGAAGCCGAGCACCCAGCTCCACATCGCGCCGAGCGAGCCGTCGAGGCCGCCGCCGAAGAGCAGGTAGGTCGAATCGGTGATCGGCTGCGTCTTGCCGTCGGCGACGAGAAAGGCCGCGCCGCGAAACGACATCAGGCCGCCGAGCGTGACGACGAACGACGGCACGCCGAGGTACGCCGTGAGCCAGCCTTGATAGAGCGCGATCACCAGCGCGACGGCCAGGCCGGCCAGGCACGCCGGCACCCAATGCCAGTCGTGCGTGTACATCAGGAAGGCGATCAGCACGCCGACGACACCCATCACCGAGCCGACCGACAAGTCGATCTGGCGCGCGACGATGATCAGCGCGACCGCCGCGGCGACGATGCCGACGACGGCGGTCTGCTGCGCGATGTTGTAAAGGTTCTCCGGCGTCAGGAAGTTGCCGGTGGCGGCGTGGAAGACCAGCGCCATCACCGCCAGCACGCCGGCCATGATCGACAGGCGAAGGTCGAGGGCGCTGATCTGGAGTTGATTGAGCATGCGCAGAACCAGAACCTTTCGCGCCGAGGTATCGAAGCCCTTCGATACCTCAGGGCGAACGGATGATTACTTGCAGGCCGCCGGCCCCGCCGCCTTGTCCACGCCCTTGCAGGCCGCGTCCTTGCTGATATGCCCGGCTTTGATCACGGCATCGAGGTTGTCCTTGGTCACCGGCACGGCCTTGAGGAACATCGCTTCCATCGGCACCTTCTTGGCGCCTTCGGCCCAGGTCTTGGCGCCCGCCACCTTTTGCCCCTTGGCGAGAGACACCGCGGCGGTGGCGGCTTCACGGCCGAGGTCGCGCGAGTCCTTCCACACCGACACGGTCTGGGTGCCGAGCGCGACGCGGTTCAGCGCCGCGGCATCGCCGTCCTGGCCCGACACCGGCACGCCCTTCAGGCCGCGCGCCGACAGCGCCGCGACCACGCCGCCGGCCATGCCGTCGTTGGAAGCCACGACCGCATCGACCTTGTTCTGGTTCTTGGTCAGGATCTGCTCCATGTTCTTCTGCGCGTTCTCGGGCTTCCAGCCGTCGGTGTACTCCTCGCCGACGATCTTGACGTCGCCCTTCTTGATCGCGTCGGCCAGCACCTCCTGCTGGCCCGAGCGCAGGAAGTCGGCGTTCGGGTCGGTGGGCGAGCCCTTGATCATCACGTAGTTGCCCTTGGGCTTGACCTTCAACACCTCGCGCGCCTGCATGCGGCCGACTTCCTTGTTGTCGAAGGTGATGTAGAAAACGCCCGGCGCCTCGATCAGGCGGTCATACGCGACGACGGGAATGTTCTTCGCCTTGGCCTTGGCCAGCGCCGGAACGATCGCGTCCTTGTCCATCGCCAGGATGATCAGCGCCTTCGCGCCCTTGGCGATCAGGCCGTCGATGTCGGCCAGCTGCTTTTCCGGCGAGCCGCCGGCATCGGCGCTGACGTAGGAGCCGCCGAGCTTGGTGAGCTGGTCCTTGATCGCCTTCTCGTCGGTCTTCCAGCGCTCCTCCTGGAAGTTGGACCAGCTCACGCCGACCGTCTGCGCCATCGCCAGCGAGCCGGTGCCGGCGAGGATGGCGGCCGTCAACATTTTGAGAGTCGTCTTCATGGGAATCGTCTCCTTGGGTTTCGCACGGAGCGCATTAAATCTCCCATGCGGGGGGCTGACTATAGGGTTGATGCGGGGACCAATGCGTCGAGCCACGACAGCACCTGCCGGCGCATCGTCGGCGTTTCGGCGTGGCCACCGTCTTCGCACACCTGCTGCCAGTTTGCGCCGGCGCCGAGCGCGGCGTAGGCCGCGCGCAGCGCGTGATCGAGCGACGCCAGGCCGGCCGGCGGCGTCAGCGGGTCGGCGCGGCCGGCGAGCGACAGGTGCGGCCGCGGCGCGATCAGCGCGGCGATTTCGGCGAGCGTGAAATCGCGGAGCAAGCCGGGCACGAAGAAGTACTCGCCGTGCAAATCGAAGCCGCCGCTGTGCAGCAGCGCGGCGTACTCGGCGGCGCAGCACAAGTCGATGCAGCCGGCGATGCGCTCGTCGAGCGCCGCCGACCACAGCGCCATCGTGCTGCCCATCGACAGGCCGAGCGTGACCACGGGCAACGATGCAAACCCCGGCTGCATGCGCAACCAGTCGAGCGCGGCCAGCGTGTCGTGCGCGCGCCAGCCCCACAGCGTCGCGCCTTGCCAGAGCAGGCGCTTGACGAGCGCGCGTTCGCTCGGGCGTTGCCGCTCGCCGAAACCCCAGTGGTCGATTGCGAGCACGGCCCAGCCGCGTGCGATCAGCGCGCCGCCGTACGGCGGCGGCGATTGCAGCGCCGGGCGGCCGACGAGCACTTCGTCCTTGCCGATGTCGAAGCGGTGGCCATGCGCGTGGCAGTACAGCACCACGCCGCGCGGCGAGACACCGCGCGGGCGCAGCAGCAGCGCGGGCACGGCCTGCTCGGCGTTGAGATGCAGGCGCCAGTGCTCGACGACGGCGTGCGCGTGTTCGTCGCGCGCCAAAACTTCGCCGGCCACGCCACCGTCTCGCCACGGCCGCGGGCCGAGCAAGCGCCACAAGTCTTCGCGCCGCTGCTCGGTGGCGGCCGAGTCACCCAGCCACGGCCACATCAGCCCACCAGCAACACGCCAACCGCAGACATCAACTCGAGCTTGCGCGTGTCGTCGCCCGGCAGCACGACGCGGATCTGCTTGTACGGCAGCGCCCAGGTGCCCTCGCTCGCCAGCGACAGGTTCAGGCGCGCCGCATGCGCCTGTGCGGCGAAGCGGTGCACCACGTGACGGTCGGGCGCGTCGGCGTGGTGCAGGCCGTCGTCCTCGTACAGCAGCGCTGCGTCGTCGCCGGCGCGCGGCGGGAACCACAGCAGCGCGCGCGACGGCTCCTCGGTGCGCGCGTGATCGTTCGGGCTGTCCGTCGTCGGCACGAGCGCGCCGCCGCGCACGAACAGCGGCAGGCGGTGCAGCGGCGCGGTGACCTCGATCGTCATGCCGCCGTTGTGATGCGCACCGCTCCACCAATCGAACCAGCCGTGCGCCGTGCGCGGCAGGTAGAGGCTGCGCTTCCTCGCGCCGGGCTCGAACACGGGGGCAACCAGCAGGTCCGGGCCGACCATCATCTCGTCGTTGTCGGCCCACGTGGCGGGGTCGTCGCCGAAGTCGAACAGCGTCGGCCGCAACACCGGCACATGCTCGCGCGTGGCGCGCCAGAGCTGCGTGTAGAGATACGGCATCAGCTTCAGGCGCAGCGCGACGGCGGCGCGGATCGTTGCCGTGGCCTCGGCATGCAGCCACGGCGTGTTGACGCTGCCGTCGGCCTTCCAGCTGTTCATGATCATGCGCGGCACGAGGCAGCAGGCCTGCGTCCAGCGGATCAGCATCTCGGCATCCGGCACCGGGCCGTCGAATCCGCCGATGTCGTGGCCGGTGTTGAACATGCCGGACAGGCCCATCGTCAGCGCCATGCGCTGGTTCCAGCGCATCGTGTGCCACGAGGTCGTGTTGTCGCCGCTCCAGGTCTGCGCGTAGCGCTGCAAGCCCGGCGGGCCGCCGCGGGTGATCGTGTAAACGCGCTCGTCCGGGTTGTGCAGCGCCTGCTGGTCGAAGGTGGCGCGTGTCATCAGCAGCGGTTGCAGCGGGCGCGAGCGCGGCACCGGCAGCACCTGGCCGAAGCCATGCGCGCGGGCGCGCTCGCCCCAGAGCTCGTACTCGTTGTTGTCGTTCCAGCCGACGTCGATGCCGACGTCGAGGATCTGCGTTTGCAGCCCGTTCTGCCACCAGGCGCGGTCGCCTTCGCGCGTGAAGTCGAGGTGCGCGCCCCAGCCGTCCCAGAACTGTTCGAGGCAGGGGCCGCTGTCGTCGCGGATGAAGGCGCCTTCGGCGACGAGGCCGGCGTAGGCCGGGTGGTCGTCGAGCAGGCAGGGCTTCAGGTTCGCCACCGTGCGCACGCCGGCGTTGGCGAACGCCGTCATCAGCGCGCGCGGCTCGGGGAACTTGGCGTGGTTCCAGGTGAAGACGTAGCGCTGCTTGCCGCGGCTCGAGTAGCCCGAGCCGAAGTGAAAGCTCGACAGCGGAAAGCCGTCGCGCTCGGCATGGGCGAGGAACTCACGCACGCGCGCCTGGCCGTCGGGCGCATCGGTCAGGCCCATCGCGGTGTTGGCATAACCGAGCGACCAGCGCGGCGGCAGCGCGGTGCCGCCGATCGCGGCGACGAAGCGCGCCAGCGCGTCGCGCAAGGCTGGGCCGGCGAAGACGTAGAGGTCGAGGTCGCCGTCGGCGATTTCGGTGGCGCGGTAGCGGCCGTGGTAGTTGTCGTGCTCGGCGCCGAAGTCGAAGCTGCATTCGGCCAGCGTGTCGTAGTACAGGCCGCAGGCGCTGCCGCGGTGGTGGTCGAGGAAGAACGGCCAGTGCTTGTACAGCGGGTCGCCGGTCTGGGCGTCGTAGCCGAGCGCGTCGAGCGCGCGCGTGCGCAGCCGCCGGCCGGCGAGGTCGATCGGGCCGGTCTTGTCGCCGAGGCCGAAGTAGCGCTCTTGCGACGGCTCGCGTTGTTGCCAGTGGGTCAGCGTACCGCTGCGCTCGGACACGCCGTAGGCATAACTGTCGTCGCGGTCGGCGCAGCAGGTCTGCCATTGGCTGCCGTGTGCGTCGCGCTGTTGCCAGGTGACGGCGAACGGGTCGAGCGCGATGCGCGCGCGCAGGTGCGTGCCGGCGAGCACGATGGCCTCGCCGTCCTGGCTCGCGCTGGCGTTCGCATCGGGCGTGAACAGCGCGTCGCGGTGGCGGCCTTCAAGCGGAAATTCGCCGCTCGGGTCGAGCGCCCAGGTGCGTGGCTCGCGAAACCCGTCCGGCGGCAGCAGCGTGACGCGGCCGGTGTGCGCGTCGATCATCGACACGCGGGCGCGCCAGCCGCGTTCGAGCTGCAGCGACACGGCGCCGCCGGTCATCGACAGCAGGCTGGCTTTGCGCAGGGGCGTCATGGCTGGTGCTCCCGCAGCGACCTCGCCGTTTCGTCGGCCGCAAACAGGTGGCAGGCCTCGGCCGGCGCGTACGCGGTCAGCGTGTCGCCGACGGCGGTGCGCACCTGGCCGGCACTCTGCACGGTGATGCGGGTGTCGCCGCCGGGCAGCGTGCCATAGACGAGCGACAAGCCGCCGAGTTGCTCGACCTGCGACACGGTGACCGGCAACGCCAGCGCGCCCGGCTGCGCGTGCAGCAACAGGTGCTCCGGCCGCACGCCGAGCGTCAGTGCCGTACCGGCAGACGCACGCACGCCGGGCACGCTGACGCTGCCGCCGAACTTGGGCGCCACCGAGCCGTCGGCCGCAGCGGTGACGGCGACGAAGTTCATCTGCGGCGAGCCGATGAAGCCGGCGACGAACTGGTTCGCAGGCTTGTTGTAGAGCTCGAGCGGCGCGCCGACCTGCTCGATGCGGCCCAGGCGCAGCACGACGATCTTGTCGGCCATCGTCATCGCCTCGACCTGGTCGTGGGTGACGTAGATGCTGGTGGCCTTGAGCCGGCGGTGCAGCGCGCTGATCTCGCCGCGCATCGACACGCGCAGCTCGGCGTCGAGATTCGACAGCGGCTCGTCGAAGAGAAAGATTTTCGGCTCGCGCACGATCGAGCGGCCGATGGCCACACGCTGGCGCTGGCCGCCCGAGAGCTGCGTCGGCTTGCGCTGCAGGAAGGTGTCCAGGCGCAGCAGCTTGGCGGCATCGCCGACGCGTTTATCGATCTCGCCCTTGGCCGTGCCGATGTTCTCCAAGCCGAACGACATGTTCTGCTGCACCGTCATGTGCGGGTACAGCGCGTAAGACTGGAAGACCATCGCCAGTTCGCGGTCGGCGGCGCGCACGTCGTTGACGCGCTGGCCGTCGATCAGGATGTCGCCGCTGCTCGCGTCTTCGAGGCCGCAGATGATGCGCAGCAGCGTGCTCTTGCCGCAGCCCGACGGGCCGACGAAGACGACGAATTCGCCGTCGTGCACTTGCAGATCGACGCCGTGGATCACGCGCACAGCCTGGAAGTCTTTGACGAGTGACTTGAGTTGCAGTGAGGCCATCGTTATTTCACTCCCGCCGACGCGATGCCTTGAGTGATGTACTTCTGCAAGAACGCGAACACCAGCGTGATCGGCAGCAGCGTGATCACCGTCATCGCCAGCAGGTAATGCCACTGCGTGACCAGGTCGCCCTGGAAGGCGTTGAGTGCCAACTGCAAGGTGAACTGCTCGTTTCTCGTCAGCACGATCAGCGGCCAGAGGAAATCGTTCCAGCGCCACATCACCGA
>CADEEN010000106.1 GCA_902826345.1 uncultured Burkholderiales bacterium
CGCTGTGGACGGTGGCTGCGCTCTCGGGCATCACCTCGCGCACCTTCCTCCCGGCGCCGTGGGAAGTGGTGACGCGGTTCGCGCAGCTCCTCGTCGAGCCTTTCGCCGGCTACACGCTGCAGCAGCACCTGCTGGCCAGCCTGCAGCGTTTCCTGATGGGCTTCGGCCTTGCGGTCGCCATCGGCATTCCGCTCGGCCTGCTGATGGCCTGGTTCAAGTGGGTCGATCGCATCGTCTCGCCCGCCTTCGAGGCGGTGCGCTTCGTCGCGCCGATCGCCTGGGTGCCGTTCGCGGCGCTGTGGTTCGGCACCGGCATCGGCGGGCCGGTGCTGATCATCTTCATGGGCGCGTTTCCGCCGGTGCTGATCAACACCTACCGCGGCGCGCAGCAGGTCGACCGCAAGTACATCGAAGCGTCGCAGATGCTGGGCGCGAGTGCGTGGCGCTCGATGACCGAGGTGCTGCTGCCGGCCGCCGTGCCGTCGATCGTCGCGGGGCTGCGCATCTCGGCGGGGCTGGGCTGGCAGTCGCTTGTCGGCGCCGAGCTGATCGTCGCGGCCAGCGGCGTCGGCAACATGATGGTCAAGGGACAGGCGGCGGTGTCCACCAGCACGGTGATGGCCGGCATGGTCGCCATCGGCGTGGTCGGCCTGCTGATCGACGTGGCGCTGCGCCGCGTGCAACTCGTCATCGAGAAACGCAGGGGCTTGTAGGCAAACACATGGCCATCATCCAGTTCCAGAACGTGCAGCGCGTGTTCAGCCAGAACGGCAAGGACTTCGTCGCGCTGAAGGACATCGAGCTCGAGGTCAAGGACCGCGAGTTCGTCGCCATCGTCGGCCCGTCGGGCTGCGGCAAGACGACGTGCATGCGCATGGCCGCGGGGCTGGAGCATCCGACGGGCGGGCAGGTGCGCGTCGACGGCCAGGTGGTGACGCAGCCCGGCCCGGACCGCGCGGTGGTCTTCCAGGCCTTCGCGCTGTTTCCGTGGAAGACCGTGTGGGACAACATCGAGTTCGGCCTGCATTCGCTCGGCGTCGATGCGGCCGAGCGCAAGCGCCGCATCGAACAGATCATCGCGCTGATGGGCCTGGGCGGCTACGAGCAGGCGTACCCGCACCAGCTATCCGGCGGCATGCAGCAGCGCGTGGCGATTGCGCGCGCCTACGTGCTCGACCCCAAGGTGCTGCTGATGGACGAGCCCTTCGGCGCGCTCGACGCGCAGACGCGTGTCGTGATGCAGGAAGAGCTGGTGCGCCTGGCGCGCAAGAACCCGCGCACGGTGCTGTTCATCACGCACGCCGTCGAAGAGGCGGTCTATCTGGCCGACCGCATCGTCGTCATGTCGCGGCGGCCGGGCACGGTGCGCGAGATCATCGACGTGAAGACCATCCGCGAGGCCGAAGACTGGGACCAGCACAAGCGCATCGAGGATGTGATGGACCTGCCGAGCTTCGTGCACCTGCGCACCCATGTCTGGAAGCTGTTGCGCGAGCAGCAGCTCGGCGACGAACATTGATCTTTTTTTCACCAGGAGACCTGTCATGAAGTTTGTTTTGCGTGCTGCCGTTCTCGCTACGTCGTTGTTCGCTGGCGGCGCCGCCTCGGCGCAGCAACTCACCGAGATCAAGGTCAGCTACCAGCCGGCGTTGTACTGGGCGTTGCCGTTCCACATCGCAACGGAGAAGGGCTGGTGGGCGGAGGTCGGCCTGAAGCCGGTGTTCTCCACCTTCCCGGCGGGCGTGCCGCAGATCGCGGCGGCGGCGAGCAAGTCCTGGGACGTGGGCGGCACGGGCAGCGTGCCGGCGGTGCTGGGCCACGTGCGCTTCGGCATCAAGACCATCGGCGTCACCAACGACGAATCGGCGGGCAACGCGCTGCTGGTGCGCAAGGAAGCAGCCGACAAGATCACCAAGGACCCGAAGAGCATGAAGGGCCAGACCATCGTGCTCACCGCCAACTCGACGGGTGACTACGCGGTGCAGTCGTGCCTGAAGAAGTACGGCCTGGCCAAGAGCGACGTCACGATCAAGAACATGGGCCAGGCCGAGATCATCTCGGCGGTGTCGTCGAACAACGCCGACCTGGCGGGCTTGTGGGCGCCCAACATCTACACGCTCGAAGAAAAGGCCGGCGCGAAAGTCTTGTGCAGCGGCAAGGAGGGCGGCGTCGTCGTGCCCGGTGCATTGATCGCGCGCGGTGATTACGCCGAGCAGAACCCGGAGAACGTGGCCAAGTTCCTGGCGGTGTATCTGCGCGCGTGGAAGTGGGCCAACGCGCACAAGCCCGAAGCCATCGCGATGATGAAGAAGTTCTACGACCAGGGTGGCGTGTCGATCAGCGAGGCGTCGATGAAGAAGGAGTTCGACACGCGGCCGACCTTCGATCTGGCCAGCCAGGTCGCGCGCATGGACCGCAGCCGCGGCAACTCCGACATGGACGCCTGGTTCGGCCAGATCGCGATCTTCATGCGCGGCACCGGCGCCATCCAGAGTGTTCCGCAACCCACCGACTTCATCACCGACGTGTACATGAAGCGGGTTGCGGCCGATCCGAAGTTGCGCGACTTTGCGAACAACCCCAAGTGAGGCGGCGATGGGCACGACCTATCTGAAGAAGGCGGCGAAGACGCCGGAGACCGAAACCGCCACCGCGCAGAAGGTGGTCACCGAAATGCTGGCCGAGATCGGCAAGAACGGCGAGGCCGCGGTGCGCGCCTATGCGAAGAAGCTCGACGGCTGGGACGGCGAGATCGTGCTGACGCGCGCCGAGATCGATCGGCGTGCGGCCGAGGTGCCGGCGGGCGTGAAGCGCGACATCGACTTCGCGATCGCGCAGGTCAGCGCCTTCGCGAAGGCGCAGCGCGAGTCGCTGCGCGAGTTCTCGGTCGAGGTGCACCGCGGCGTCACGGCCGGCCAGCGCGTGCTGCCGGTCAACGTCGCCGGCTGTTATGCGCCTGCCGGCCGATATGCGCACATCGCGTCGGCCTACATGGGCGTGGCCACGGCCAAGGCCGCGGGCGTGAAGACGATCGTCGCCTGCTCGGGGCCGTTTCGCGGCGGGCCGATGCATCCGTACCTGCTGTATGCGTTCGACAAGGCGGGCGCCGATGTGATCATGACGCTCGGCGGCGTGCAGGCCATCGCGACCATGGCCGAGGGCCTGTTCAGCGGCCAACCGGCCGACGTGATCGTCGGCCCGGGCAACAAGTTCGTCGCCGAGGCCAAACGCACGCTGTTCGGCAAGGTCGGCATCGACGTCTTCGCCGGGCCGTCGGAGGTGGCGGTGATCGCCGACGACAGCGCGGATGCCGCCATCGTTGCCAGCGACTTGGTTGGTCAGGCCGAGCACGGCCACGAGAGCCCGGCGTGGCTGTTCACCACCTCGCGTGCGCTGGCCGAAGACGTGATGCGCCGCGTGCCGGCGCTGATCGAGACGCTGCCGCCGACGGCGCGTGATGCCGCCGGCGCGGCCTGGCGCGACTACGGCGAGGTCATCGTCTGCGACACGCGCGAGGAAGTCGCCGCCGTGTCCGACCAGTACGCCAGCGAGCATCTCGAAGTGCACACTCGCGACCTCGATTGGTGGCTGGCCAACCTCACCTGCTACGGCTCGCTCTTCCTCGGCGAGGAGACGACGGTGGCCTACGGCGACAAAGCCAGCGGCCCGAACCACGTGCTGCCGACCAAAGGCGCAGCGCGCTACTCGGGCGGGCTGTCGGTGCACAAGTTCATGAAGACGCTGACGTGGCAGCGCATGACGCGCGAGGCCGCGCGCGACATCGGCGAGGTCACGGCGCGCATCTCGCGCCTGGAAGGCATGGAGGCGCATGCGCGCACCGCCGACGATCGGCTGGCGAAGTACTTTCCGGATCAGAAGTTCGAGCGCGGTGAGCCGGTGACGGTGTGAAGCTCGCAGGCCTGTTCGACCTCAGCGGCCGTCGCGCGCTGGTCACCGGCGGCAACGCCGGCATCGGCGCGGCGATGGCACGCGCGCTCGGCTTGGCCGGTGCGCGCGTGCTGCTCGTGGCGCGGCGCGAGGCTGAACTGCAGGCCGTCGCACGGCAGTTGCGCGGCGAAGGCATCGCTGCCGAGACACTCAGCGCCGATCTCACCGACGTTGCCGCGCTGCGCGCCGCGGCGCAACGCGCCGGCGAGATCGACATCCTCGTCAACGCCGCCGGCATCAACCTGCGCCAACCGTTTGCCGAGGTCACGCCCGACGCGTGGCAGTCGCAACTCGCGCTGCACCTGGGCGCACCGTTCTTCCTGACGCAGGCCTTGGCGCCCGGCATGGCCGCGCGCGGCTGGGGCCGCATCGTCAACATCGCCTCGCTGCAAAGCCACCGCGCCTTTGCGAACAGCGCACCGTACAGCGCCGGCAAGGGCGGCGTCGTGCAACTGACGCGCGCGATCGCGCAAGAGTGGTGCGGCAAGGGCATCACCTGCAATGCGATCGGCCCGGGCTTCTTCCCGCCGGCACTGACCGCACCCGTGTTCGCCGATGCGGCGTTGGCCGACAGGCACGCGCAGAACACCTGCCTCGGCCGCAACGGCGAACTCGCCGACCTGCATGGCGTGACGGTGTTCCTCGCCAGCAACGCGAGCGGCTACATCACCGGTCAGACGCTGATGGTGGACGGCGGCTACACGGCGCGCTAGTGCAGGCACCGAAACGCATGTACGCGATCAAGGCCGAAGTGACCGACGCCGACGCGGCGGTCTTCGAGTTCAGGCAGCAGAAGACGATGTACGGCGGCAAGCAGATTGCCCAGGGCGACACGGTGTACGTTTTCGCGAACGAGAACGAAGGCGGCGCAGGATTGGTGGCTCGCGGGACGGTCATCGCGGCACAGGCTTGCCCGAAGAAGGCCGGCGTCGAGCGGCAAACGCCGCGCGTGAGCATCACCGTGCGACGCAGCGCACGGATCAAGCGAAGCCTGGGCCGCAGCGAACTCAAACGCTTCTCCGATTGGAGCGATGGGCGGCCCGAGACCGAGCTGAACTTCAAGTTCTATCGCCAGGCCACGAACAAGATCGTCGGCATTTCAGACAAGGCGGCGGCCTTCCTGCAGCAATTCTTCTGAGTCCACGATGAATGCTTCGCTCGACGCTTTCTGGATGCCGTTCACGCCGAACCGGCAGTTCAAGACGTCGCCGCGTCTCGTCGCCTCTGCACAAGGCGTGGCCTACCGCACGCCCGAGGGCCGCGAGGTGCTCGACGGCACCTCGGGCCTGTGGTGCGTCGGCGCCGGGCATCGGCATCCGAAGATCGCCGCGGCGATGAAGCGGCAGATCGACACGCTCGACTTCGCGTCGAGCTTTCAGGTCGGCCACGCCGGCGCGTTCGAACTCGCCGAGCGCATCGGGGCGCTAGCGCCGCCGGGCATGGACCGCGTGTTCCTCGTCAACAGCGGCAGCGAAGCGATGGACACGGCGCTGAAGATCGCGCTCGCTTGTTGGCGCGCGCGTGGCGAAGGGCAGCGCAACCTGTTCATCGGCCGCGAGCGCGCTTTCCACGGCGTCGGCTTCGGCGGCATCTCGGTCGGCGGCATGACGAACAACCGCCGCGCCTTCGGCGGCGCGCTGCTGCGCGCCGACCATTTGCGTTCGACCTGGGACGCGAGCACACAAGCCTTCGTGCGCGGCCAGCCCGAACACGGCGGCGAAGCGATGGCCGACGAACTCGAACGCCTCGTCGCACTGCACGATGCCTCGAACATCGCCGCGGTGGTGGTCGAGCCCATCGCCGGCTCGACCGGCGTGCTGGTGCCGCCGCGTGGCTACCTGCAACGCCTGCGCGAGATCTGCGACAAGCACGGCCTGCTGTTGATCTTCGACGAGGTCATCACCGGCTTCGGCCGCCTGGGCGCGATGTTCGCCGCGCAGGCGCTCGGCGTCGTGCCCGACATGATCGTCTTCGCCAAGACCGTGAGCAACGGCGCCGCGCCGCTCGGCGGCGTCATCGTCCAGCGCGAGTTGCACGACGCGCTGATGCAGGGGCCGACGCACCTGTCGGAGTTGATGCACGGCTACACCTGCTCGGGCCACCCGCTCGCGTGTGCGGCGGCGCTGGCAATACTCGACGTGCTCGACGAAGAGCAACTGCCGCAACGCGTGCGCGAACTCGCGCCGCGCTTCGAGGCGATCGTGCACGCGCTGGCCGATGCGCCGGGCGTCGTCAGCGTGCGCAACATCGGCCTGGCTGCGGGCATCGAGCTTGCGCCTGACGCTGCCAGCGCAGGCCAGCGCGGCGCGCGCGCGCAAGCCGCAGCGTTCGACCATGGCGTGCTGACGCGTGCGCCGGGCGACACGCTGATCCTGGCGCCGCCGTTCGTTTCGACAGTCGACGACATCCAGCGCATGGCCGATCGCCTGCGCCGCGCCATCGAGGACACCGCATGAGAGCCCTGGTCTACACGCAAGCGAACGAAGTGCAGTTGCAGGACCGGCCGCCGCCCGAGTTGGTTCCCGGCGAAGTGGTGCTGAAGATCGAAGCCGTCGGCATCTGCGGCTCCGACATGCATGCCTGGCACGGCCACGACCCGCGGCGCCAGCCCGGCCTGGTGCTCGGGCACGAGTTCGTCGGCCGCATCGAACAGTCCGCGGCGCCGGGCTTCGCCGTCGGCACGCGCTTCACCGGCAACCCGCTGATCACCTGCGGCACCTGCGAATACTGCGTGCAGGGCCGCAACAACCTGTGCGCGAACCGCACGATGGTCGGCATGACGCGGCCCGGCGCCTTCGCCGAGTACATGAGCATCCCTGCGGCGTCGCTGATCGCGATGCCGCAGGATTTGTCGGCGCGCGCCGCAGCGCTCACCGAGCCGGCAGCCACGGCGTGGCATGCAGTCAACCTGGTCCTGCGCGCGTTGGCGAGGCCGATCCACGAAGGCCGCGTGCTCGTGATCGGCGGCGGTGCCATCGGCATGCTGGCCGCGCTGCTGCTGCGACACCTCGGCGTGCGGCGCGTGGTGCTGGCCGAGCTCAATCCATTGCGGCGCGACGCGGTGGCGGCGCACGCGCAGTGCGAGGCGATCGATCCGCGCATTGCGCCGCTCGCGGACAGCAGCTTCGACGTTGTCATCGATGCCGTCGGTGCCAAGGCGACACGGTTCCAGGCTTTTGCCGCCATCAAGCCCGGCGGCGTGATCATGCACGTCGGCCTGCAGGACTGGTCCAGCGAGATCGACATGCGCAAGCTGACGCTGGCCGAGATCACGCTGCTCGGCACCTACACCTACACCACGGCCGATCTGCGGGCGACGGTCGATGCGCTGGCGAGCGGCGCGTTCGGCGATCTGTCGTGGGTCGAGGAGCGTTCGCTGCAAGAGGGCCAGCAAGCTTTTCTCGATCTCGATCAAGGCCGCTGCGCATCGGCCAAGGTGCTGCTCAGGCCCTGAGCTTCGAGCACACCGCGCACTGCGGCTGGCGCTGCATGCGAACTTCGTTCCACTCCATCGACCGTGCATCGAGCATCTGCAAACGGCCGGCGAGCGGCGAGCCGATGCCGATCAGCAGCTTCAGCGCCTCAGCCGCCTGCATCGTGCCGATGATGCCCACCAACGGCGCGAACACGCCCATCGTCGAGCACTGCACCTCCTCGAAGGTGGCCTCGGGCGGAAAGATACAGGCATAGCACGGGGCATCGGCGCGGCGCGTGTCGTACACCGAGATCTGGCCGTCGAAGCCGATTGCGGCGCCGGAGACCAGCGGCTTCTTGTGCTTCACGCAGGCGGCGTTGACGGCGTGGCGCGTCTTGAAGTTGTCGCTGCAATCGAGCACGACATCGGCTTGGCGCACCAGGGCGTCGAGCCTGCTGGCATCAGCTCGCTCGATCAGCGGCGTCACCTGCACGTCGGGGTTGATCGCCGCGATCGACGCCTGCGCGGAGGTCGCCTTCGGCGTGCCCACGCGCGCCAGGTTGTGCGCTATCTGGCGCTGCAGATTCGTCAGGTCCACGGTGTCGTGATCGACGATGGTGATGCGGCCCACGCCGGCCGTGCCGAGGTACAGCGCCACCGGCGAGCCCAGGCCGCCGGCGCCGATGACGAGTGCGTGCGACGCGAGCAGCTTCTGCTGGCCCTCGATGCCGATCTCGTCGAGCAGGATGTGGCGCGAGTAGCGCAGGAGTTGCGTGTCGTCCATATGCTTCGCCAGAAGTAAACAAGGCCCGAGATCGCCAACAAAAAACAAGGCCCGCCGAGGCGGGCCTTGCTCGCGGATATGTTGAAAGCCTACTCCGTCTTCGCCTCGGCCTTGCGCTCGATCGCGCTCTTCGATGCCACCACCGTCTTGCCCTGCAACTGATTCAGCGCCTGGCGCAGCGGCCAGTCTTCGGCGCTGCCGAACTCGGGCAGCGGCTTGGGCTGCTTGTCCTTGTTCTGCGCCAACTGCTCTTCGAACTTCTTGCGCGCCTCGTCGCGCGCCTTGATGCGGGCTTCGTCCTTCTTCTCGTCCTTGCCTTGCAGGTGCTTGTCGAGGTCGGCCTCGCGCAGGCGCAGCGCGGCGAAGACGTTGCCTTCGGCGGTTTCGTCGAGCCACACGTCGGGCACGATGCCGGTGGCCTGGATCGACTTGCCGCTGGGCGTGTAGTAGCGCGCCGTGGTGATCTTCAGCGCCGTGTCGGCCGTGAGCGGGCGCCACGTTTGCACCGAGCCCTTGCCGAAGGTCTGCGAGCCCATGACGATGGCGCGCTTGTGGTCCTGCAGCGCGCCGGCGACGATCTCGCTGGCCGAGGCCGAGCCTTCGTTGACCAGCACCACCAGCGGCACCTTCTTCACCGCCTCGGGCAGGCGGCGCAGCGGGTCGGCGCCGCGGCGGGCGTAGAACTCCGGCGCCGCGTTGAACGATTGCTTCGAATCGGCCACCTGGCCGTTGGTCGTCGTGACGACGACGTTGGCCGGCAGGAAGGCGGCGGAGACACCGACCGCGCCGTCGAGCAGGCCGCCCGGATCGTTGCGCAGGTCGAGCACGATGCCCTTCAGGTTCGGGTCGGCCTTGTACAGCTCTTCGACCTTCTTCGAGAAGTCATCGAGCGTGCGCTCCTGGAACACCGTCAGGCGGACCCACGCATAGCCCGGCTCGATCATTTTCGAGCGCACGCTCTGCTGGCGGATCTCTTCGCGCATCAGGCTCACCGGGAAGGTGCGCGACTCGTCCTTGCGGAACACCGTCAGCGAGACCTTGGTGCTCGGCTCGCCGCGCATGCGCTTGACGGCCTGATCGATCGTCAGGCCCTTGACCGGCGTGTCGTCGATGCGGGTGATCAGGTCACCGCTCTTCAGGCCGGCGCGAAACGCCGGCGAGCCTTCGATCGGCGAGACGACCTTGACCAGGCCGTCTTCCATCGCGATCTCGATGCCGATGCCGACGAACTTGCCGGTCGTGCCTTCGCGGAATTCGCGGAAGCTCTTCTTGTCGAAATACTGGCTGTGCGGGTCCAGGCCCGAGACCATGCCGGAGATGGCGTCTGTGACGAGCTTCTTCTCGTCCACCGGTTCGACGTAATCGGTCTTGATCATGCCGAACACCGCTGCCAGCTGCTGCATCTCTTCGAGCGGCAACGGCGCGTAGCTGGCTCGTGCTACCGCTTGCAACTGCATCGTCGTCAACGCGCCGGCCACCGCGCCCAAGGCGACAAAACCGGCAATCTTCAACTTCGCGCCCATGAGGGGGACTCCCTTGACAAACACCTTGTTCCGAATATACGCCCGCGACCCGCTTGGGATGCGTGAACAAGGGCAAAGTTCAACGGCCTGAATCCGGGGGGGCGGCCTGCCCGGGCTCGCGCTCGAAGGTGACGACGTGGTCGACCAGCGGCCGGATGCCGATCCATTCGCCGACCTGGTGGTCGTGGTGGCTCGGCACATGCGCTAACACTTGTTCGCCGGAGGCCAGACGCAACGTGTACAAAAACTCCGAGCCGCGAAATGCCTTGCGCTCGATGCAGGCCCGCACAGGCGCATCGTCGTCGTGCACGATGTCGTCGGCGCGCAGCAGCACGTCGCACTGGTCGTTCGGGTAAGCGCCGGGCAGCGGGCACTCGGCGGCATCGGCCAGCGCGCCGAGCGAGGTCATCACGCGCGGTCCGTCGGCGGTGGTGACGACCTCGCCGCGGGTGAACACGCCGTGGCCGATGAAGTCGGCGACGAAGCGCGTCGCCGGACGGTGGTAGAGCGAGTACGCGTCGTCCCACTGCTCCAGGCGGCCGCGGTGCATGACGCCGATGACGTCACCGATGGCGAAAGCTTCCAACTGATCGTGGGTGACGAAGAGGGCCGTCGTGCCCGACTGGTGCAGGATGGCGCGGATGTCCTGCGCCAGGCGTTCGCGCAGGTCGGCGTCGAGGCTGGAGAACGGCTCGTCGAGCAGCAGCAGTTGCGGCCGCGGCGCCAATGCGCGCGCGAGCGCCACGCGCTGCTGCTGGCCGCCCGACAGTTGATGAGGCTGGCGACGGGCGGCATGCGCCAGGCCGACGCGCTCGAGCACTTCCTGCACGCGCTGCTCGCACTCGGCGCGTGGCAGGTGGCGGATGCCGAAGGCCACGTTGTCGCGCACGTTCAGGTGCGGGAACAGGGCGTAATCCTGGAACACCATGCCGATGCGGCGGTCTTCGGGTTCGACATGCGTCTCGGCATCCGCGAGCACGCGGCCGTCCATGCGCGCGCTGCCCTCGGCCAAACGCTCGAGGCCGGCCACCGCGCGCAACAGCGAGGTCTTGCCGCAACCCGATGGGCCGATCAGCACGCCGATCTGGCCGGCGGACAGCGACAGCGAGACGCCGCAAACCGCGTCGTGCCCGGCTTTACTGCCGAGATAGCGCACACCGACGTCGCGGAGGTCGAGAAACATCGCCGTATCATAGCCGTCACATAAGAATCATTCGCATTCACATGGAATGCGGTCGCGGCCTCGACGATGCGCATCCTGCTGACCCTGCTTTGCCTGCTGCTCGCGTTGCCGGTGCTCGGTGTGTTGGGCGCGTGGTTGCAATTCGACGCCGCGGCGTGGAGCGTGCTGACGCATCAGGCCCAGACGGTGCTCGGCGGCTATGCAGTGCAGTCGCTGCTGCTGTCGGTGGGCGTGGCGATCGGCGTGGCGGCGGTCGGCGCCGGGGCTGCGGCCGCGGTGGCGCTGTTCGAGTTCCCGGGCCGGCGGGTTTTCGAGTGGGCGCTGCTGCTGCCGCTGGCGATGCCGGCCTATGTGCTGGCCTACGCCTACACCGACTTCCTGCAATTCAGCGGCCCGCTGCAAAGCGCGCTGCGCTCGCTCACCAGCGCGCAAGGCGCCCTCTGGCCCGACGTGCGCAGCCTGCCTGGCGCCGTGGTCTTGTTCGTGCTCGCGCTCTACCCGTATGTCTATCTGCTCGTGCGCACGTCGCTGGCCGAACGCGGCGTGCACCTGATGGAA
>CADEEN010000107.1 GCA_902826345.1 uncultured Burkholderiales bacterium
AAGGCAAGACGATGGAGTTCAAGGTCATCAAGCTCGACCGCAAGCGCAACAACGTGGTGTTGTCGCGCCGCGCTGTGGTTGAAGCCTCGATGGGCGAAGAGCGCGCCAAGCTGATGGAAACGCTGCACGAAGGCGCCATCGTCCACGGCGTGGTCAAGAACATCACCGAGTACGGCGCCTTCGTCGACTTGGGCGGCATCGACGGCTTGCTGCACATCACCGACATGGCCTGGCGCCGCGTGCGCCATCCGAGCGAGGTGGTGCAGGTCGGCCAGGAACTCTCCGCCAAGGTGCTGAAGTTCGACTCGGAGAAGAACCGCGTCAGCCTGGGCATCAAGCAGCTCGGCGACGACCCGTGGATGGGCGTCGCACGCCGCTACCCGCAGGGCACGCGCCTGTTCGGCAAGGTCACGAACATCGCCGACTACGGCGCGTTCGTCGAAATCGAGCCGGGCATCGAGGGCCTGGTCCACGTCTCGGAAATGGACTGGACGAACAAGAACGTGTCGCCGTCGAAGGTGGTCACGCTCGGCGACGAGACCGAGGTCATGGTGCTCGAGATCGACGAGGAAAAGCGCCGCATCAGCCTGGGCATGAAGCAGTGCAAGGCCAATCCGTGGGAAGAGTTCTCGTCTACCGTCAAGCGTGGCGACCGCGTCAAAGGCCCCGTCAAGTCGATCACCGACTTCGGCGTCTTCGTCGGCCTGACCGCTGGCATCGACGGCCTGGTGCACCTGTCCGACCTGTCGTGGAACGAGCCCGGCGAAGCTGCGGTGCGCAACTACAAGAAGGGCCAGGAAGTCGAAGCGATCGTGTTGGCGGTGGATGTCGAGCGCGAGCGCATCAGCCTGGGCATCAAGCAGTTGGATGGCGACCCGTTTGCCACCTACACGACGCTGAATGACCGCGGCGCGCTCGTCACCGGCAAGGTCAAGACTGTCGATCCGCGCGGCGCTGAAATCACGCTGAGCGAAGACATCGTCGGCTACTTGCGGGCCTCCGAAATCAGCCGCGACCGTGTCGAAGACGCGCGCAACGTGCTGAAGGAAGGTGACGAGGTCAGCGTGATGATCGTCAACATCGACCGCAAGACGCGCAACATCCAACTCTCGATCAAGGCCAAGGACAGCGCCGATCAGCAGGAAGCAATGCAACGCCTGTCGCAGAACAACGAGCGCGAGAGCGCGGGTACCACCAGCCTCGGCGCCTTGCTGCGCGCCAAGATGGACGACAACAAGAAAGAGTAAGGGGTGACCCGCTCCGACCTGGTTGCCGCGCTGGCCGACAAGTTCGGCCAGCTGACGCAACGCGACACCGAGTTCGCGGTGAAGACGATCCTCGATGCGATGTCCGACGCGCTCTCGCGCGGGCACCGCATCGAGATCCGCGGCTTCGGCAGCTTCTCGATCAACCGCCGCCCGCCGCGCGTGGGCCGCAACCCGCGCAGCGGCGAGCAGGTGACGATTCCCGAAAAGCTGGTGCCGCACTTCAAGCCTGGGAAGGCGTTGCGCGAAGCGGTCGATGCGCGGGTGCCGGTGGGCGATCCGCCGCCGGCGCCCTAGAAACTCAAAGACGCGCTCCTCGTGAGCGCGTTTTCACTTCTAAACTCCGCTCCATGCGACTCCTCGTGTGGGCCCTGCGCTTCGTCGTCTTCCTGGCGCTGTTCGCGCTGGCGCTGAACAACCAGCACGCGGTGACGCTGCATTCGTTCTTCGGCATCGAGTGGCACACACGCATGATCTACGTCGTGCTCGCCGCGTTCATCGCCGGCTGCGTGATCGGCGTGCTGGCGATGGTGCCGCGCTGGTGGCGCGGCAAGCGCACCGCACCTGTGGCAGCCACCACCACGCAGCCCGCAGCGCCCGCCGTCGTGTCGCGCCCGCTGTCGCTGCCGGACCATCCGTCGTCGCAGTTCGGCGCGGAAGCTGCGCTGCCGCCGCAACACCACCGCTGATGTTCGACTTCGACATCCAATGGCTGTTGATCGGCTTGCCGCTGGCTTTTGCGCTCGGCTGGGTCGGCTCGCGCATCGATCTGCGGCAGTGGCGCAAGGAACAACGCGCGCAACCACGCGCCGTGTTCAAGGGTCTGAACCTGCTGCTCAACGAGCAACCCGACAAGGCCATCGACGCTTTCATCGAGGCCGTGCAGAACGACCCGGACACGACCGAGCTGCACTTCGCCCTCGGCAACCTGTTCCGCCGCCGCGGCGAGTTCGAGCGCGCGATCCGCGTGCATGAGCACCTGCTGCAGCGCGCCGACCTGACCACCGCCGACCGCGAGCGCGCGCAGCACGCGCTGGCGCAGGACTTCATGAAGGCCGGCCTGTTCGACCGCGCCGAGCAGTCGTTTGCCGCACTCGCCGGCAGCCCTTTCGACACCGATGCCCGCCTGGCGCTGCTGCAACTGCACGAGCGCGCGCGTGACTGGCGCGCGGCGGCCGACGACGCCGCGCTGCTCGAAAAAGCCGGCGCCGGCTCGTTCACTTCGCGCATCGCGCACCACTGGTGCGAGATCGCGCTCGAAGCCGAAGCGAGCGGTGACGATGCGAGCGCCGAGGCCGCGCTCGCCCAAGCACGGGAGGTGGCGCCGAGCGCGGCGCGGCCCTGGATGCAAGCCGGGCAACGTCACGCGCGCGCCGGTCGGCATGTGCAAGCGCTCGAAGCATGGAACCAGCTGCGCCTGCGCCACCCTGCGGTATTCCCGCTGGTGGCCAGCGAGGTCGTGGCGAGTTCCAAGGCCGTCGCGCAGTCGGGTGAAGCGCTGGCCGCACTGCAAGCGCTGCACACGCAGCAGCCGTCGACGGACCTGATGACCGCCATCGTCGCCCTCGAAGGTGACATGGCGCAGGCGCGCTTGCGCCACGCCGAACAACTGGCGCGCCAGCCGAGCCTGGCGGCTGCCGCCGCCGTGCTGCGCGACCGCGCCGACGACGACACCGGCCGCACGCTGGCCAGCGTCGTCGAGCGCGCCGCCGCGCCGCTGTCGCGTTACCGCTGCGCCGCCTGTGGCTTCGAAGCGCAACGCTACTTCTGGCAGTGCCCGGGCTGCATGAGCTGGGACAGTTTTCCGCCGCAGCGGCTCGAAGAGCTATGACGTCCGGCGCCGCGGCGCGCACCATCCTCTGCATGAAGTGGGGCACCAAGTACGGCGCCGAGTACGTGAACCGCCTGTACGGCATGGTGCGCCGGCATCTGCGCGGCGAGTTCCGCTTCGTCTGCCTCACCGACCGCAACGAGGGCATCCGGGCCGAAGTGCAATGCCTGCCGATCCCCGACCTCGCGTTGCCCGACGGCATCCCCGAGCGCGGCTGGAAAAAGCTGACGACCTTTGCCGCCGATCTGCACGGATTGCGGGGCACTGCCCTGTTTCTCGACCTCGACGTCGTCATCGTCGACGACATCACGCCGTTCTTCGAACAGCGCGGCGACTTCCTCATCATCCACGACTGGAAGCGGCCGTGGCGCATCACCGGCAACTCTTCCGTCTATCGCTTCGAGATCGGCGCGCACCCGGAGGTGCTGGAGCGCTTTCGCACAGAGCACGAAGACATCCGCGCGCGACTGCGCAACGAGCAGGCGTGGTTGTCGGAGGTGATGGCCCAGCAAGGCGTGCTCGGCTACTGGCCCGCCGACTGGTGTGCGAGTTGGAAGTACCACTGCATCCCGCGCTGGCCACTGAGCCTTTGGCGCGCACCGACAATTCCTCCAGGAGCACGCATCCTCGTCTTTCACGGAGTCGTCAATCCGCCGGACGCGCTGGCTGGTCGCAGCCAGGGCAACTGGCGGCGCGCAAATCCTGCTCCGTGGATAAACGATCACTGGCACGAGTGACACCTCGCGTCGCCTCAGCGCTGATCGGCGGGAGCGCCTCACCGAAGACCATCGTGCGGTTGTCGAGCGAGCGCATCGCACGGGCCTCGGCGTTCATCAGGCTGTCGCACGAGCCATGCGCGATCAACGGCGGATCACACTGGTACGTGCTGGCGCGGCCGAACAGGCGCAGGCTGAACTGCCGGCCGACGCCGCTGGACAGCGCAGAGTTGTTTCGCCAGCGCTGCGGCGGCACGGGCACGACCCAGTAGCGCAGCAACTCGAGGCCACGGCGGTCAATCAAAAAGCCTTGCAGATCGAACCAATCGGTGCGGCGCACGTCGGCCCCCTGCATCGGCACGCGCGCAAAGGGAACCCAGCGGCCGCCGGGTTCATCATCTTCATGCGAAAGAAGGTACAGCACGCGGCGGCTGGGATCGGCCCCGCTGCGCTCCCACGTGCGCCACAACCGCGGCATGAAATCCGGCGCGAGTTGTGCGTCGTCCTGCAAAGAAAGCAGGAAGTCTGCCTGGCCCGCATGCGCCGCTATCAACATCATCTGGTGCGTGCGCCAAAAGAGGCGCTTGCCCAAATGGCGGACCGCGTCGAACCACGCCGCCCGTTCGCCACAACATCGTTGCAGCACAGCTTTGGCTGCGCTGCTATCGATGTCGGCGCGATCGTTGAAGACGCACAAGAACCAGCGTTTGCCCCATTGCTCCAGCTCCTGCGCCAGCGACTCGATCAGCGCGGCGGCCTCGGCTGGCCGTCGGTAGGTCGTGATCGTCACGAGCAGTTCAGGGCGCTGCGCGCGCAGCATCTCGAGCTGCGCCTGCGCATGCCACTCCTGCACGAAGCGCGAAACACCTTCACGCGGCGCGAGCGGCCGGTTGCAACGCGTCTCGGCATCTCGCAGCAGGCGTTCGAGCAATTTCAGCCCTCCCGTCAGCGCAGGTAGCCGCGGTTGAGATCGGTTTGCAACACGGCGCCGTAGCCCACCGCGAGCAACAACTTCGCTACCGCATCCTCGGCGTCGTGCTGGTGCTCAGTGAGCACGGCGCGGGGCCACGCAGTGCGCGGTGCATGCGCATAGAAGTGGCGAAGCACCGGCAGTTCGTGGCCTTCGATGTCGATCTTCAGCACATCGACCTGCGGCACGCTGAGCGCGCACAGGCGCTCCCACAGCGTGTCGAGCGGCACCGCTTGCTTTACGCGCTCGCCACCGGCGGCGCTGGCTTGCGAGGCCTCGAGGGTGTTCTGGCCGCGTTGATTGCGGTTGATGTAGAGCACGGCCGAGCCCTGATGGTCCGACAGCGCCACCGCCAGCAGATCGACGTGCCCGAGCGCGTTTGCATCGAGATTGAACTTCAGGCGCGCGCGCATTTCGTCATCGGGCTCGAAGGCGACGATGCGGCCGCGCCCCTGCAAGCAATGCGCAGCCCAGTAGGTATAGATGCCGACGTTGGCGCCGATGTCGATGAACGTGCCGCCCGGCGCGAGGTGGGCGGCGAGGAACTCACGCTCGCGCGCATCGAACAACTGTGGCGCATACAGCAACTGCGTCTCGGAACGGTTGCCCTGCGGCGTCAGCCGCAGCTTGTGGTTCCACACAGTGACGTCATAGCAGCGCTGGCGGCCGTACTTGATGGGCCGACGCAGCAGCTTGACCAAGCGCGGCGCCAGCGCCCAGCGCTCAGGCACCGCATGGGCCAGTCGAAGCATCGCTCCGGCCAACGGCGGCGGCGCGTACACACCCCAAGGCGATGCGTGATCGATCTCGCCGGTTTCGTTGTTGTCCAAAGCAGTGCCAGCAGCCATACGTCCGCTTCAATCCTTCCAGTGCTCTTCGATCCACCTTACCGGCCGCACGTAGCGCTGAAGATGGCGCCACCGACTGGCATCGATGCGATCGCCGCTGAAGGCGGCCTTCACATGCGCCCACGCCGAACGATGCGGCGGCGCCTTCTTGTTCCAGCGCCCGACCATGACGTCGTCCGGGTTCGGCCCGCCGGGGAAGGTGACGATGCGCGCACTCGCCGGCAACTTCGCGCTCATGAAATAGCGCAGCGGAAACGGCGGCAGGCAGTGCAGACGGAAGTGCCGAGTCCAGGCTTCGGGCCAGAATTTGATGCCCCCCTCGACCGCGGAAGTGACGTAGTGCTGCTCGAAGCGGTGTTTGTCGGCGATGCCTTGCGGATCGGCGCGGAAGTTGTCGAGGATGTGCGCGTGTGCGCCGACCTTGAAACGAAACACCGAGGTCTGTCCCAGACGCTGCATCGGCCGCGCCCAGTTGCGCGCCAGCAGCACGTCGTCGTCGCTGCCATGTTCGAAGTAGGGGTCGATCGAATCGACGATCACCGAATCGAGATCGACGAACAGCGCCACACCCTCGATCCCCGGCACAGTTTTGCCCCACAGCACCTGCTTGCGCCACTTGCCCATTGTGCGCTGCGGATGCGGGCAGCCCAGCTCGGGCAGATCGAAACACTCGACTTCGCCGCGGATGCCGCTGCGGTCATCGGTCAGGCACACCAGCCGAAACGGCGGCGTGATGTGGCGCGAGACCATGCCGTAGAGACGGTTGACGTACTCGGCGCCGTAGCCCGTGCCCCACTTGACGCAGACCACCTGCTTCATCGCCCGCCCTCGCGCGCCAACGCCTGTAGCCAAGCGCGCTCATGCGGCGCGTAGGTCGCCGCGAGCTGGTGGTCGTTGCCGCCACTGTCGCGGTTCTCGCGCGCAAGGCCGTGCTCGCGCGTACCAGGCACCTCGAACAGCAACGGACTGAACGCGCGCGCCTGGCAGACGCGGATGCCGCTGCGCAAGGCCACCGCGTTGAGCCAGATGTCGTCCGCGCGCGGGCAGCTCGCACGGAAGGCATCTCCTGCCTCGCGCAGCGCTGCCTGCATCGGCGGCGGGTACAGCACGCCGCCAACGCCCGTGAAAAAGTGCAGCGCGCTCGGCCGCGTGTTGCGACACGGCGACCATTCGAGGTACGGGCGAAACGCGCCGGCGTCGTCGAAGGCCATGACGCTGACGCGGTGCGCATGGATGTACGCCGGCCGTTCGCGCGCCGCTGCCACCAGCGTATGAAGCCAGTGGTCCCAGTACAGCACATCATCGTCGGCCGTGACGAGGGGGCGCTCGGTCGAATCTTGCGCCACCAACGGGTAGTCCTTCTTGTGCGGCCCGAGATCCTCGCAGGACTGGATCTCCAGGCCGCGGGCCTGCAGCCGCAGCAGAGCGTCCGGCATGCCCATCAGCAGCACGGAAGGCGCCACCCAAAGCACCAACCGCGACGGCCGCAACGCGCCCGCACCGATGCTCTCGATCGTGTAGTGCACGCTGTGCCAACGCGGCTCGTAGGTGGTGAGCGAGACAACCGGCCCCCCGGCAGACAGCAGGGGCTCGCGCGAGTCACGGTTGCGCTGATCCAGACGCCGCATCCACAGCGGGCGCAACGCACGCTTGGCGCCGCGCAGGCTGCGGCGTTGTAGCTCGTTGCGCAGCGCGGCCCAGGCGCCGGGCGCGTCGGCGTCGGACTGCCGCGTGGCCCTCACTGCCATGCCTGCCTCAGCCAGTCGATGTTGCCGATGCGCCGGTACCACTTGTGGCCACCACCGGCGAGCACTTCGCTCATCTTCGGCTCGCCGGCGAAGACGACGATGCGTGCGCCGGCCGGCACCGCCGGATCGCTCGCGTAGCTGCGCAGGTGCCGCGGCACGCAGGCATTCTTGAAACTCACGCACCACTCGCTCGGCCAGTAGTGCAGGTCATCATGCTTGGCCAGTTGTGCGCTCTGAAACTGCTGCGAGATTTCGTAGCTGGCCGCAGCCGCCACCGGGTCGGCGACGTAGGCATCGAGGATGTAGCGGTGCTGCCCGATTTCGAAGCGGAACACCGACGAGTTGCCGACGCTGTGCAGGAAGTGGTCGCGCTCAGCGTTCAACTTGCGCAGCGGCTTGCGGCGGAACAGGTCGTCGTCGCGGATGATGAAGAAGCGGCCGGGCAGGTCGAAGAATGGGTCGAGCGCACCGACGATCACCAGATCGAGATCGAGGAAGAGCGTCGATCCGGTCAGGTCACCGAGCTGTTCGCGGAACACCGACAGCTTCTGCCAGCGCCGATCCCGCTGCCCGGCCGGCAAGCCCAGTTCGGGCAGCGGCAGCGCCTGCACGTCGGCGGACAAACCGCTCGCATCGTCGGTGAAGCAGACGAAGCGGTGCGGCCGCTTCAGATGCCTGGCAACACCAGCGCAGAGATGGTTGACGTACTCAGGGCCATAGAGCCGGCCCCACTTCATGCAGATGACGTTGACGCGCGGCGTCACGCTCATTCGTACACCACGGCTGCGCGCCCTTCATGCGCCAACGTGCGCCAGCGCGCGAGCGCTTCGTCACTCGGCCAGAAGCGCGCCTGGTCGCCGAGGTCGAGCGCGCCTTCGGCACGATCGCGTTGCAGTTGCAAGCGGACCGTCAAACCCTGCTGCAACTCGCCGTGCTCGGTGTCCACGCGTTTGGGCGGCCAGGTCTTGACGACGTCGGCCACCGGCGGCGACTTGCCGTTCACCGCCACACTCAGATAGCGGCCGAAGCGCGCGCGCGACGAGGGCAAGTCCCAGACCGCGTTGCACTGCAGCCGCAGGCCGCCGCTGAAGCGATCGTTTTGTACCTTGCCTTGGATCACCACCAGCTCATCGTCACGCAGCCGCTCGCGATTCGCGTCGTAAAGCTCTTCTGCTGCAACCGCTTCGATGTACTCACTGCCGTCGTCCAGCCGAAAGATGGCTGTGCGCCCGCGCGGGCCGTTGACGACACGCAAGTCGCTGACGATGCCGGCCAGCACTTGCGGCTCGCGGCCGGTGTCCACCAGGTCGGCGATCTGGCGCTTGCAGAACTGCCGCACCTCGGGTGCGTATTCTTCGAACAGGTGGCCGGAGAGGTAGAAGCCGAGGGCAGACTTCTCCGCCGTCAACCGCTCCTTGATGCTCCACGCCTGCGCGCGCACCAGCGCCGGCTCCTGCGTGCTCGCGGCGTGCGAGTCGTCGAAGTCGAACAGGCCGCCCTGATGTTCGTTGATGTCCTGCGTGTCGGCCCATTCGAAGGCCAGACTGACGCTGGCCAATGCGCTCGCTCGATCCGCATGCAGCGCATCGAATGCACCGGCCTTGATCAGCGCTTCGACGACGCGCTTGTTGACGCGTTGGCGGTCGATGCGCGCGGCAAAATCGAACAGGCTGCGGAAGGGGCCACCGCCGTCACCCTCATGTTCGGCCTTGCCATCGCGCACGGCGATGATCGCTTCGATCGCGCCCTGCCCCGTGCCCTTGATCGCGCCCAGGCCGTAGCGCACGACCGTGTCGCTCACCGGCTCGAAGCGGTACGCGCCGCGGTTGATGTCCGGTGGCTCGAAGGTGATGTCGAATTGCTTGGCGTCGGCGAGCAGCACCTTCAGCTTGTCGGTGTTGTCGAGCTCGACCGTCATGTTGGCGGCGTAGAACTCGGCCGTGCAGTGCGCTTTCAACCAGCCGGTGTGGTACGCGAGCAGTGCATATGCCGCGGCGTGGCTCTTGTTGAAGCCGTAGCCCGCGAACTTCTCCATCAGGTCGAAGACCTCGTCGGCCTTCTCCTGCAAGATGCTGTTCTTCGCCGCGCCGGCGCGGAAGATCTCGCGCTGCTGCGCCATCTCCTCGGCCTTCTTCTTGCCCATCGCACGGCGCAGCAGGTCTGCGCCGCCGAGCGAGTAGTTGCCGAGCACCTGCGCCGCCTGCATCACCTGCTCCTGATAGACGAAGATGCCGTAGGTCTCTGACAGCAGCCCTTCGAGCAACGGATGCGGGTACTCGATCGGCTCGCGGCCGTGCTTGCGCGCGCAGAAGCTCGGAATGTTCTCCATCGGCCCAGGCCGGAACATCGCGTTCATCGCGATCAGGTCTTCGAGGCGCGACGGCTTGGCATCGCGCAGCATGCCCACCATGCCGCGCGATTCGAACTGGAACACCGACTCGGTCTTGCCCTCTGCAAAGATGCGGTAGGTGGCCGCATCGTCGAGCGGCAATTGCGCATAGTCGAAGTGCTCGCGCCCCTTGCGCCGCGCGCGCACCATCTCCTTGCCGAGCTCGAGGATCGTCAGCGTCGCCAAACCGAGGAAGTCGAACTTGACGAGGCCGATCGCTTCGACATCGTCCTTGTCGAACTGGCTCACCGCGCTGTCGCTGCCCGGCTGCTGGTACAGCGGGCAGAAGTCGGTGATCTTGCCCGGCGCGATCAGCACGCCACCGGCATGCATGCCGACGTTGCGCACGATGCCTTCGACGCGCGTGGCCAGCGACAGCAACTCGGCGACTTCTTCTTCTGCCGCCTCACGCCGATCGATCTCCGGCTCTTCCTTGCGCGCGTAGAGGATGCCCTCGATCGGCTGCTCCGGCACCTTCGCCAGCGTCACCGTCTTGCCCGGCGGTGCGACGACGAGCTTGGCGATCGAGTCGACATGCCCGTAGCCCATGCCGAGCACGCGGCCGACGTCGCGCAGCGCCGCCTTCGCCGCCATGGTTCCAAACGTCGCAATCTGGCTCACCGCATCGCGGCCGTACTTGGCCTTCACGTAGTCGATCACGCGCTCGCGGTTGGCTTGGCAGAAGTCGATGTCGAAGTCCGGCATCGACACACGCTCGGGATTCAGGAAGCGCTCGAACAGCAGGTTGTATTGCAGCGGGTCGAGGTCGGTGATCAGCAGCGAGTACGCCACCAGCGAACCCGCGCCGGAACCACGACCCGGCCCCACCGGGCAGCCGTTGTTCTTCGCCCATTGAATGAAATCGGCAACGATCAGGAAGTAGCCTGGAAAACCCATCTTGATGATGGTCTCGAGCTCGAACTCGAGCCGATCGACATAGCGCGCACGCTCGGCCTCGCGCTTCGCAACATCCGGATAGAGCTGCGCCAGTCGCACGTCGAGGCCGGCATGCGAGGCATCGCGGAAGTGCTGCTCGATCGGCACGCCGCCCGGCGTCGGGAAGTCCGGCAACTGCGGCTTGCCGAGCGTGAGCTGCAGGTTGCAGCGCTGCGCAATGGCCAGCGTGTTTGCAACGGCGACCGGCAAGTCGGCGAACAGCGCCTCCATCTGCGCCTGCGTCTTGAAGTACTGCTCGCGCGAGAAGCGTTTCACCCGCTTCGGATTGGCCAGCGTTTCGCCCTCGGCCACGCAGACGCGCGCCTCATGCGCCTCGAAGTCGTCGGGCTCTCGAAACTGCACCGGGTGCGTCGCCACCACCGGCAGGTGTAGCCTCGATGCCAGCGGCACGGCAGCGCGCACATGGCGCTCGTTGCTCGACAAGCCCGCACGCTGCAACTCGATGAAGAAGCGCTGCGGGAACAGCGCACTCAGTCGTTGCGCCAGGGCCTCTGCCCGCTCGCCATCACCCGCGAGCAGCGCCTGGCCGACGGCGCCACCGTCCGCGCCCGACAGCACCAGCAAGCCCTCGCCATGCGTCTCAAACCACCCCCACTTGACGAAGGCCTGCGCACGCTGCGTGTTGCCGCTCCAAGCGCGCGACAGCAATTCGCACAGGTTCAGGT